>LUJP01000085.1 GCA_001689535.1 Bacteroidales bacterium M5 | reverse complement strand
CGTCATCGCCATTCCCAGGCTCGCCGCAGATGAGACAGACAGCGTTTTCCCGCAGCTCGCGCAGCGGGTTTTACAAAACCCCGCGGCTCCGCCGCTCCGAGTTGGCTGATCTGATACATGTATTGCAGACCCATTTTAATAACCATTATTTTACATTGCTCCGTTTTTACTCCCTCGGATTCTAAAGTTTCTTAAAGGAAATGTTAAAAATATATTGGTAAAAAAAAAAGAACTACCTTTGCGGTCAAAGTAACTCAGTAGATTATAGTATTAATCCAATTTTTTGCAATGAAAAAGAAAATCCTCAGCCTCGCGGCTGCCGTTGCCATGCTCGGAATGTTTGCATCCTGCAGCAGCGACGATCCCAAATCTCCCTCTCCCGAACCAGAACCGGAACCAACTGTAGTTCCCGGCGAAAACATTCCCGCCAATGAATACACCGTAGCAGACGTTGCCATCACAATGGGCGATGCTCCCGTAAGAGGCCAGATTGTAAAATTCACCCCCGGTCCCGAGCCCAAGCTTACAATAGAAAGCGAGCCCATCAACCTCAGCGAACTGATAGCAGGCGTAGCAGCTCAGTCCAAAGCTGAGGGCGACCTCATGCTTAAGACTCCCGGCCTGATTCCCGGCAGCCCCTCCGTCACAATCCCCCTCACCCTCACCGGCGAGGCCGACACCTGCTCTTTCACCGGCACAACCCAGACCGAATATTGCACCTTCAACTACACCGGCGCTGTAGGCCCCAACGGTGTTACCCTCAGCATCAGCGACGTGAAGCTCAAGAACGCCTCGCTCGCCGGCACTTACACTGTTCCCACCGATTATATCGGAGTTGACAGCTGGGGTGATCCGACAATCGACAACAGCCGTCTTTTCCGCATCCAGTGGGATTCTGCAACGAAAGTAATGGGCTTCATGCCTGTAAGCTCAGTAATCCGTCTGGCACTGCTGATGACCACCCAACCTGATGCAAATGGCGACGATAAGCCCCTCCCCGTACTTTATGCAAATATACTCAAGAGCGTGACCTTCGGTGAGGACGGCAGCGTGACAGCAGTTTACTGTGACACCGACGAAGAAGGCTGGCCCGAAGCAACCGCTCCCAAAGGCATTGCAAGCTATGTGGTGAAAGAAGACGGCACTGCGCTCGTATTCATCAACCCGATCGCCGTGATAACCAACGTGGTAGCAAACGCTTCAAAATCACGCGCTATCGATATGGATGCCATTATGGAGACACTCATCAACGATGTACTCCCGATGTGCCAGAACGGCATTCCCGTAAGCTACGGCCCAGCGCTTGTAGACACCGGCGATAATGATGAGAACCACAACCCCATTTTCGCTCCCTCGGAGAACCCCAACGCTTACAGCTTCTATCTCGGTACCGATGTGCTCCTTCCGCTTCTTAAGGTTGCCGCTCCTATCATCGCTGATGATGATGTAATCAATATGATTGTGGAGGCAGCCGAGAAGGCAGCCGAGAAGAATCCCACAATGGCCGGCATGGCCAGCATGCTTCCCAGCATCCTGAAGACACTTCCCGATATCGTAGACACCACTTCCAAGGTCGAAATCGGTATCAACCTCGACCGTCAGTAATCATCGCCTGACCATAATACGGGCTTCCGCTCCGCGGATGTCCCTTCACCATAACAAATCGGCGTGTCAAAGCAAATTTGACACGCCGATTTTATTTCATGGGAGGGGGATTTCCCGGGAGAAGGGATTTCCTGGGAGGGTCGGCGTCCCCGCCGTCCTCCCCCTTCCCCTTCCCCAACACCATCTCACCGACCGACGGCCGGAGGCCGACGCTCCCAGTCATCCGCCGCGTAGCATCATATCCCACCTCTCCCTTTTTATTCATTCCGGCGAGACACGGGCCTATGTCGCCAAATAGTTACAGATGTGTGATTTCGCCCGCTACAATAACGAAAGGGCAGTCTCTCGACTGCCCTTAAGCTTCAAATACACAATTATCTATAAAACAACTATATTATTGGATTTCGGCCACCTATTCACAATTGGTGGCAATTTTCCCTTAAAGCATTGCAAAATTACAAAAATTGGATATTTCGTACCAAAAAATAAACGTATTTTAACCAAAAAATATGCAAGCACAATACCGTTCTGCCTCTATCCGCCTCGAGGGTCTTCGCAAGAAAAAAATCAAAAGACAATTTGAGGCGTTTTGGCAATAAAAGACTATCTTTGTACTTTGCTAAAGAATGTTCCGACAATGACAAACCAAAAGCAAACGGACGAGTACTCAGACCGCGCAGCCACACCGCAGCACCGGCATGAGCCCTGGTGGCGCTACCTGCTCAAATACGGAGTGCCGCTGATAATCACCGTGGGGCTATGCTACCTGCTGTTCACCGGCGTGGACTTCAACGAAATGGCCGCCATTATCCGCGACAACTGCAACTACTGGTGGATACTGCTGGCCCTGGTGATAAGCATATTCTCGCACATTTTCCGCGCGATGCGCTGGCGCATCCAGCTGCGCGCCGTGGGAGTGCGCCCTCCGCTGTTCAATCTGGTGCTTTCCATCTTCGGCTGCTATGCCGTGAATCTGGTGCTCCCGCGCCTCGGCGAGCTGTGGCGCACCGGCTACATATCACAGCGGCAGGATGCGCCGTTCTCCACCGTGTTCGGTTCGATGGTGGCCGACCGTCTGGCCGACACCCTTACCGTGCTTCTGCTCTGCGGCATCACATTCCTAGCTGCAGGCCATCAGCTCCACACCTACCTGATGCAGAACACCGAGAGCTATGAGAAACTGGTGGAACTCCTGCTCTCACCCTGGCTCTGGGTGGCTGTGGCTGCGGTAATCGCCGCAATAGTCGTGATTCAGATCCGCTTCCCCCACAACCGCGTGGTGATGAAAGTGAAGAGCTTCCTCATAGGTATCTGGCAGGGATTCGCCGTAGTGGCCACAATGCCCGGGCGCGGACGCTGGCTGCTGCTCACGGTAGCTATCTGGGGATGCTATTTCACCCAGCTCTACGTGGCCTTCTTCTCATTCCCGCTGACCGCCGAAGTGGTCCACACCTATGGCGCGACGGCCGTGCTGGTGTGCTTCATGTTCTCCAGCCTCTCCATGGGCGTGCCCTCCAACGGAGGCATCGGGCCCTGGCAGTGGGCGGTGATATTCGGCCTGAGCCTATACGCCGTGCCGGGTCTTACCAAAGGCTACGCCACCTCGTTTGCCAACCTGGTGATGGGGTCGCAGACGCTGCTGCTTATCCTACTTGGTATCTTCACGTTTATCTGCATCGCCGTGCAGAAACGCCACGGCTCCGCAGCAAAGCCACAATTACATAAGCAATGAAAAATCCTCTCCAGGTCAAAGACTATTATTCCGGCGACCCCGACGAGAACCCGCAGGAGACCACCGCCCCCGCCACAGGAGGCGAGCCCTCGGGCGCGACGTCGTCCAACCGGATTACGTTCAGCCCCGACGACATTCCCGCCTCCGGCTCCACTGCCACGGGAAATACGTCAGCCAACCCGGGCAACGGAAATCCCGGCACACCTGCCGACAATACTCGGAAAAAGCGCCATGGATGCCGCAAGTTCCTGATATGGTTCGTGACCCTGGCCGTCGTGGCACTCGGTCTGACGTTCTATCTGCGGTATTTCAACCCCTATGTGACCGATGCCCGCCTCACGGGCCAGGTGCTTTCGGTCGAGAAACGCGGACTGATATTCAAGACCTTCGAGGCCGAGATGGTGACACGCGACGCCCTCACAGACACCACGCGCGTCTACACCCGCGAATGCTCCATGACAGTGGCCGACGATGCCCTCGCACGCCGTCTGCAGGCCCTCCAGGGCACCGGACGCACCGTCACCATAAGCTACGAGCGCTTCTACGGCACTCTGCCCTGGCGCGGTGGCTCCAACTCGGTCATCACCGGCATAGTGTCGGAATGACCTCACCCTATCGGTTAAAATTCACAAACACATATACCAACAAGAAGTTATGTCAGAAATCAAATGCATCGGCATCCTCACCTCCGGAGGCGACGCCCCCGGCATGAATGCTGCCATCCGTGCCGTGACCCGCTCGGCCATTTTCAGCGGATTCAAAGTCAAAGGCATTTATCGCGGTTACAAAGGCCTGATATCCGACGAAATAGTGGAATTCAAGACTCAGAACGTATCGAACATCATACAGATGGGCGGAACCATACTCAAGACAGCCCGCTGCCCCGAGTTCCAGACTCAGGAAGGACGCCAGCTTGCCTACGACAATCTGCGCCGCCACGAGATTGACGCTCTGGTGGTGATAGGCGGCGACGGCTCCCTTACCGGCGCGCGCATATTCGCCAACGAATACAACTTCCCCATCGTAGGCCTTCCCGGAACCATCGACAACGACCTCTACGGCACCGACTCCACTATAGGCTACGACACCGCCCTCAACACCATCATGGAGTGCGTGGACAAAATCCGTGACACCGCTACGAGCCACGAACGCCTCTTCTTCATCGAGGTGATGGGACGCGACGCAGGCTTCCTCGCGCTCAACGGAGCAATTGCCTCCGGCGCCGAGGCCGCCATCATTCCCGAGATCTCAACCGAGGTCGACCAGCTTGCCGAACTTATCCAGAACGGCTTCCGCAAGAGCAAGAACTCCTCGATAGTACTGGTGGCCGAAAGCCCCGTTACCGGCGGCGCCATGGGTCTGGCACAGCGTGTGAAGAACGAGTATCCCGGCTACGACGTGCGTGTGTCGATTCTCGGACACCTCCAGCGCGGCGGCTCGCCTACAGCCCACGACCGCATCCTGGCATCACGCATGGGAGCGGCCGCTATCGACGCCCTGCTTGACGACCAGCGCAACGTGATGATCGGCATAAAGAACGACACCATTGTCTACGTTCCCTTCACCAAGGCCATCAAGAACGACAAGCCCATCAACCGTACCCTCCTCGACACGCTCCGCCGCTTGTCGATATAATACAGGATGAATCTCCCCGAAGGATTTATCGAATCGCTAAGCCAAGGCTCCGGCGCGCCGCTTTTCGCGGGGCTGCCGGAGGCTTTGTCGCTTGACCCTGTGGTGTCGGTGCGCATCGACCCGGCCAAAACCCCGTGCGGAGGCTGGGCTGCCGACGCACGCGCCGTTCCCTGGGCCAAAGCCTCAGGCCGTTATCTCCCTGCCCGTCCCGCCTTCATTTTCGACCCCCTGATGCATCAGGGAGCCTATTATGTGCAGGATGCCTCCTCGATGTTTCTCGGCCTCGCGGTAAGACATATCACCGAAGGTCTGTCTGCACCGGTGGCCTATCTCGACGCTTGCGCTGCCCCGGGAGGCAAGACCGGCGCGGCAATCGACGCCCTGCCGCCCGGAAGCGTGGTGTGGGCCAACGAATACGTGCCCCAGCGCGCCGCCGTGCTCCGAGAGAATCTGGCCAAGAAAGGCTATCCACTCACGATTGTGACCACCGGCGACACCTCGCGTTTCGCCGCGCTTCCCGCCTCGTTCGACATCATTGCCGCCGATGTGCCATGCTCAGGTGAGGGGATGATGCGCAAGGACGCCGAGGCAGTGGCGCAATGGAGTCCGGGCCTTGTCGCACAGTGCGCGGAGCTGCAGCGCTCCATACTGCAAAACCTGTGGCCGGCCCTGCGGCCCGGAGGATTCCTCATTTACAGCACCTGCACCTTCAATCGCCGCGAGAACGAGGACAACGTGCGCTGGCTCATCGAAACCTATGGTGCCGAAACAGTGGCACTGCCTGCAGACCTCGCATGGGCCATTGCCCCAGCACTCGACCGCGACATTCACGCCTGCCGCTTCATCCCCGGCCGCACCGAGGGCGAAGGGCTGTTTCTCGCCGTGCTCCGCAAACCCGGCGACGAAGCCTTCACCTCGCAGCCATCCGCTGAAAAATCAGGCGCGAAGGGAGCAAGGAAAGACCGGCGGGGAAACAAACCGGCTCCCGTACCTGCCGAAACGCAATCATGGCTGATGCCCGGTTGCGGCGCCACGCTCACGCTCGATGGCGACAGAATCATGGCCGTCTTCTCACAGTCAGTGGCCGGAACCCACCCCTCGCTTGAAGTCGGCACAGTCAAAGGCCGCGACGCCATTCCATCGCAGCAGCTCGCCCTCAGCCGCATCTACCGTCGCGGAGCCTTCCCGGAAGTGGAGGTGGACCGCACCTCGGCCCTGATATATCTGCGCGGCGAAGCTCCGCAACTCCCCTCCGGCACCCCGCGCGGCCATATACTTCTCACCTATCGCGATCTCCCGCTGGGATTCGTGAAAAACATAGGCAACCGCTGCAACAACCTCTATCCGCGCCCGTGGCGCATACTGTCGGCTCTCCCCTCGCCGCTTCCGCCATTGCCGGGCATTTGACAAATAGAGGGATTATGAGTAAATTTGCCATAATGAAACCGATCAAGAAACTGCTTTTGCTTCTGCCGGTGTGCACGGCTCTGCTGTTTGGCCTCACCGGATGCGTGCCGCGCTACACATTCAACGGCTCGGCGCTCGACTACAGCGTCTACAAGACCATCCACGTATCCAACTTCCCCATACGCGCCGCCCTCGTGTACCCTCCGCTGCAGCAGACGTTTGAAAACGAGCTGCTCGACTACATATCCACCAACACACGCCTCCAGACCGTCGACGGTCGCAGCGACCTCGTGCTTGAAGGCGAGATAACGCAGTATTACCTCACACCCCAGGCCGTGACCGAGGACGCATACGCCTCACGCACCCGCCTCACCATAGGCGTGAGAATAAAATATACCGACAATAAAGCCGAAAACAAGGATATCGACCAGAGCTTCACCGCCTACCGCGACTTCGACAGCTCCCAGATGCTCACCGACGTGCAGGACGAACTCTGCCAGCAGATAAGCGAGGAACTCGTGCAGCTCATTTTCAACGCCACCCTTGGCAACTGGTAACCCCCTCTTCTCCCTCCACAGCAATGGCCATCAACCCCACCCTACAGCAGTTTCTGGAAACGCTCCGCTCCGACGCCGCCCCCGATCCCGGACTCACCGACGCCATGCTCGAGCAGTATCCATTCTTCACTCTTCCGGCCGCAATGGAACTGAAACGCAGCCGCGAGACCATGACTGAGGAACGCCGCGCGCGCCTGTCGGCCTGCGTGGCCCTCAACGCTCCCGACAGCACATCGCTAATGCGGCTCATAGACCCCGATGGCGATCGCCTCGCCTCGCTCTACCCGCAGGAGGAAACCGACAATACACCATCAACCGACGACGCCATCGCCACCTTCCTCGACACCTACGGCAAAATAGACGAGCGCGAGCAGGCGCTGCTCGAACGGTTGATTTTTAACCCCGTGCCCGACTACTCGTCGGTTCTCGCCCGTCAGGAAGCCGCCGAAGCCACCCCTGGCGCCCCGGCCGAAAGCGAACAGGACCGCCGCCTCGACTCATTCCTCGAGAGCCACCGTCCCGCCCAGGCTCCGGCTCCCGAGCCTACTCAGGCCAAACCGCGCGAACACCACACCCCCAAAGCCCCTGCTGATTCCACACTTAGCGAAAGTCTGTCGAAAATATACATAAAGCAGCGACGTTTTGACAAGGCTTACGAAATTATAAGCCAATTAAGTTTGAAAAATCCGGAAAAAAGTATTTACTTTGCAGACCAATTGCGTTTCTTGCAGAAACTTATCCTGAACAGCAAATACAACAACAAATAACATAACACCTAAAAATGTACACGCTCCTTATCATACTCACCCTTCTGGCAGCTCTGCTGCTCATCGGTGCCGTGCTGATTCAGCGCTCTAAAGGCGGCGGCCTTTCATCATCCTTTGCCGGCTCAAACCAGATCATGGGTGTGCGCCGCACCAACTCATTCATCGAAAAAGTAACCTGGACTCTCGCAGGTCTCATCTGCCTCTTCTCCATCCTCTCCGCATTCGTGATGCCCACAGGCGCAGAGCGTGTAGGTTCACGTGTAGAGGCCGTATCCACCCAGCAGGTGGTTGAAGGCGGCAACTTCGACACCCAGGCCCCCGCTGCCCAGGCTCCTGCCTCTCCCGAAGCTCCCGCTCCTGCTCCCGAAGCCCCCGCAGAATAAAATTTCTCAAACGTCATAATTTAATTCCGGAGCGACGCCGCCCCTAAAGCAGCGTCGCTCCGGTTTTTTATAGCTTCTCCGACGGCCGGAGGCCGACGCTCCCAGGCCCATAAGATGAAGGGAAAGATATAGCAAAACTCAAACTACCATTCAAACCTCTCTCTGCCCTTGAACGCGAGGGGAGCCGCGGAGCGGCGATTTCTTTACAACCCGCTGCGCCAGCTGCGGGAAACTTCTCTCTGCCCTTAAACGCAAGGGGAGCCGCGGAGCGGCGATTTCTTTACCACCCGCTGCGTCAGCTGCGGGAAATTTCTCTCTGCCCTTGAACTCAATGGGAGCCGCGGAGCGGCGAGTTCTGTACAACCCGCTGCGTCAGCTGCGGGACCAGGAGCAACGTTCCCTCTCTGCGGCGAGCCCCGGAGGGCGCGATGCCGCAGCTGCGACAGCATGGGCCAAAGCCGATTTCCCAGGCTTACGCATCTTGCGAGGCGCGCTTTCTCCCAAGCTTGCCTCGCTTATTTTCCTGGAACGCCCTGTCCGGAAGCTAACGCATCCGGTTGTAAACAAATCGCGCATCCTGCGCTTCCTCTAAGTCAGAGAAACTTTCTTATGAGTTAGAGAGACAGTTTTTCATAACATGGAGTTATAGTCGCGGAGCGGCGATTTCTTCCAAAGGGTTGTTTCACCCCCTCCGTTCCTGCCAAGGGGAGCACTCACTCCCGGCTGTATTTGATTCGGAATTTATCAAGCAGAATTTTGAAATTATCCTGGGCATTCAGGCAGGTATCCATAAGATAACCTTTTATCTTCGGCCAGTTGCGGAGACCATTATAGTAGAACATCTTCAACTCATCCGTTATAATATATACTCCATTTATCGGCAAGGAATCCTATTGAATATACCAACAACACAGCCTCTTTCAACGGACGATACCTGATTCTATGTCATTGACGCGTCCTGGCTCGTCGGTCTGGCGTACTTTCTTGCCGTAAGGAATCGAATAGCTCACCGACAATGCGAACCGGCGGTGATAGTCGGCGCTGAACGTCTGCATTGTCTGCCGGTAATTGTCAGTCTCTATAAGGCTCCATGAGTTGTTCCAGCCCGACGAAAACGGATTGGTGGTTTCAATAGATATGTTAAGCCCGCTGTGTGACCATCCGGCACGCAGATACAGCAGCGAGGGGACGCGCAACATGCGCCGGCTGATATCGGCGCTCCTCTCGCTGAAACGGTATTGGGCGTTGAAATAGAAATTGCCCGTATAATAATTGGCCTGAAACGAGGGATGCAGGAAATTGTCGGTGAAACGGTGACGGCCCGTACGACGCACAAAATAGTCAGGCAATGTGGCCCGCAGCACCAGAGAGTTGTCAAGCAGCCGCAGGGTAGCCGATGTTCCGGCATTCAGTGTGTAAAGTCCGCCCTCGCGGATATAGCTTGAAACCATCATTTCACGTCCCTCAATCGTTTCAGGTGTCCACACGTTGTAAATAGGCCGCGTCTTGTGGCCAAAAGTGGCGAATGTGCCCAGAGAAAAGCTGTTTGAAGGAATCCATTCGTATCTGAGAGATGTCGAGCTCTCCGGATAGGCCTTCAGGTCGGGATTGCCGCGCACGGCCAGTATCTGGGTACGTATCACAAGGTTGGGACTGCGGTGTGCAACCGGAATAGACACCTGGTAAAACTGCGACGCCAGTGAAAGCCGGTGGTGCGAACCAAAGGACGAGCCCAACACCACGAAATATCCGGGACAGAGCTCCTTGAAGTGCTCGCTGCCGAAATCTGTGGTAGTCACGAACAATCTGGCCGAGGGCTGCGCCCAGAAGCGACCGAAACTCAGGCGTCCCGACGCGAAAAAGCCGATGAATCTGTATCGGTAGTCAACTACCGCCGGACTTGTGCCGAGATAGTCAAGACTGTTGCGCTGAAGCTCTCCTTTTACGGCCAAGCTTGCCGAGTGAGGCCCGAAGTTCTTTTCAAGTTCGGTCCAGAGAGTGGTTCGCCAGGCGGTCTCGGTGACATTATTCACATTCTCTCCGCCATTGTAGCTGTAAGAATAGTAACTGTGGTTGCGTGAAAAGGCGGCATCGGGACGCAGAGCAAGCATAAACGAACGTCCGAGTCTAAAATTATATATTCCGTTCCATCCGGCGTTGAGATTACGGACGGTAGTGTGCGTAGACGTCGCGCCATCCGGATACGCCGAAGAGGAATATTGCGTATGGGAGTCCACGATGTTATCAGGGGAGCTGAAATAATTCAGAACGGCGGTATTAGACACAAAAATATTTTCTGAAGAATAATTGGCTCTCATGCTCACAAACTCCGTGCGGTCTCTGGAAAACGACCTGTCGGTATCGACCGTATAGTTTACTGTGCCGTCCGGAAAACCATAGTCAGCCACGGCCGATCGTCCATTTACACGCGTACGGCTGTAAGCATGACCGGCCGAGAGGTCGTAGGTCATCCTGCGGTAAGCGAATTTGGAATGCAGTCCATAATCTCCCTCAGGCGATACAAACCGCTGCAAGGCCCGCGCCTTGGTGTAGCCGCCATATTCATATTTCACCATTATGAAATTGACCACATGCAAGTCGTTGCCGAATCGCGCGTCGTGCGGAAAGTCGTAGACCTCCACGCGCACCACATCCTGCGGCCGCATGTCGGCAAGGTCGGCAGCCGAGGTGGGAACGAAATCTATGTAAGTGGCAACGCCCTGTCCGCCGGTGGTCCGTATGCTTCCGGTGAGCGGGTCAACCTCAATAGAAGGTATAGCCATGGCCATCAGCAGATCGGCACCGCCGTGAGAGGCGTTTTTTTCCCGTCGGGTCGGGAGAAATATGCTTTTGTCGCCGGAGGTATAGGACATATCGGGTTGCACGGTCACGTTTTTCAGTCCGATAGGACGTGGCCGCATCACAATATCACCCGTATGTAAGCCGTCAGGGCGGAAATAAGTGGTATGATAGCCCAGCGACGAAGCCTTGAGAATCACTCCGGTGCGGTCGCATGGAATGGTGAAGCGGCCTTCTGCGTCGGTAATTCCGTAAGTTATCACGGTTGAGTCATAAGGAGCCAGAGCCATTACAGTGGCGGCTTCCACGGGCTTCCCGGCAGTGTCGACAGTCCGGCCATGATAGCGGTACCGTCCTTGCTGAAAAGCCTCCACGAAGTACGTCCCGCGATGGCTTATGACCCTCACCGGATTAAAGGCCGTGAGCTGACGCAAGGCCGTATAGGGGTCATCGGCATGTACGTGGGCCGATGTGAGGTATGTCTCGAGGTCGTTGTAGATGAAACTGATATTGACTTCGGGATGCTGCCGGATTATCATGGCGAGAGCGTCGGTGAGCGGCGTCCCGTCAAACCTGTAGCTGAAAGTATCGGCCCGGGCTGCCAGAAGAGACGTTATCGCGAGAAACAGGGTAATGCAGATGCGCATGGAGTCAGTTCACGGTTATTACGCCGTTATTTATTTTGATTTTTATCCGGTCAAAACTATTGAGCAGATCCACGGTCTCTTCGGCCGTCATCGAACGGTTCCACCGGAAATAGAGGCGGAGTTTTTTGGCGCGGGCCGACCGGAACTCGGGAGCGAGATTGTAATATGAAGCAATCTCGCGCACTATGCTTTCAAGTGTGGCGTTTTCAAATACCGTAATGGCTTCATCGGCAGCCTCCACGGCAAGAATGCTGTCAGGCTCCGCCACGGCCGACGATACTGTCGTCTCAACAACAGTTTCGGATTGACTGCCCGTTGCCTCAACGGGCCGCGCGTCGCTGTTCATGGATGCTTTGACACCCACGATAGCCGCCACGGCGGCAAACGAGATGGCCGCGACCGTAGCGGCTGCTACGGCGGGGCGGCGTCCGAAAACGCGCACCAGACGCGGATGCCTCGGATGCTGTCGGTGGAAAGCCGCCAGTTCAGCCTCCACATCGGGTGTCTCCGGGGTAGTAAGAGCGGAGCGCGTTTTTCCCAATGCCGAAAGCATCCGGCTGATTTCAGGGTCGGAAAGCAGAGCTTCGATCTCCCGGTCGGAGTATCGTTCGGGGTGCTCTATGAGATCAAGCAGACGGTCGTTTGTTTCCATATCCATTAAAATTTCGGTGCAGAACATCCAATGCGTGGCGAAGAAGCTTGTAGACGGTTGATTCACTGATTTCAAGTTCCAGGGCGATCTCACGGTAACTCATGCCTGAAACGAACCGAAGGTTCACCACCCGTGCGCATTGCGGCGGCAGGGTGGCTACTATGCGTTCAAGAAGCCGGAGCTCTTCTTCGTCGGGCCATTCGTCGTCCTCTATTTCGGAAAAGTCCACGGTGTAAAGGGAGTGCAGGCGGTCGCGCACGGCCATGTCGCGGATACGGTTCAGACACCGGTTGCGTACGGCCCGCAACAGATACGACGGCGTGACGGCCTCGGAGGGGCTGTCGATAAGCGACGCGAATATATCATGCACTATGTCGCGGGCACCCTCTGCATCGTTCAGCAGACGGCTGGCGAGGAGGTGCATCGCAGCATAGTTGTCGCGAAACAGCTTATCGAAATCTTTTCTTTGCATCATATAATATATAGACACGCCATGCAGGGAAAATCACACCTCCGGCTTCCGGATATTTACAAAATTAGTAAATTAATTCTGACAGCTCGGGCTGCCCGCAGAATACTATCCGGGCAGCCCAAGTTATTTCAGGATATTACTGTCAATGGAGGTGTTGGCCTGACGTTGGCTGCGCTGTATCTTCTTGCCGAAGTCGAAAGTGTAGGCCACCTTGATCATCCCGTAGAAACGACCGTGCGACACCGTGTTCATCATATAGTTGCCGACATCAATCCAACGGCGTTTCTTCTGGCGGCTCGAAGTGCGCGCCCATGCGTCCACACGCCATCCTCCGTGGGTCCAGCCAATGCTCAGCTCGGCATTCATCGGCGTAAAATTGTAGGAATAATCCATTCCTGTGAAGCGGTTGGTGGTGTTGCCTTTGAGATTGAATGAGAAGTCTCCCAGGAAATACATCAGCCCCACCGTGGCGGAAGCGCTGTTGAGCTGCTGCTTTACACGGTGGTCGCTCCGCACGGTGTGCGAAAGACTTCCTCCACCCGACACACGGAGATTGTCCGTTATCTTCCATGTGACATCAGGCGCGAATGTAGCGCTCTTGTATTCGCCGTTGAGATATGACAGAACAAGATGGTCGCCCTCGGTAAAATAGGCAATGGTCGTAAAATCCGGAAAATATTTGCCTGAAAGGCGCGAGGCTATATTGACTCGCCCCAATTGCAGACTATAGCTGATGTTCGACTCGTACATCTTGAAGTTTTTAAGCGAGGGGTTGCCCCTGCGCGACATTATCAGGTCGATGGGCTGTTCGGCCGCTGTGCGGACGGAGAGAGGAGGGATGGAGTTTCCAACCGACATATCGAACGAAAACTGGCTCTGACGGGTAGGATTATAAGTAAGCTGCGTGAAAAAGCGCGGGAAAACCGTGTTCTGCTTCTCGTATCCGTGAAGGCTCACGTTGACCATCGAGAGGCCGGGACGGGCCGAGAAACGCAATTTCGACGACACGCGGTGGGTATATTCCACCATCAACAGCGCCTCGGATTTCCACATGTGCTGCCATGAACTGTAGGTTCCCGCATAGTCTGTAGACGATGAGCGGAAGTTATCCCCTAGCGAAAAAGAAAGCTGGTTCCGGTGCCCGAGATCAAGATAATAGGCTACGAGGGTATTGAGGTTGAAAACCTTGTCACGGGTATCGGAGGTCACTTCATTCTCGTCGGCGAAATAGACGTAATTATACTTGCTCCGGGAAAATGAGCCGTTAGCCGAGACAATTAATAAATCATCTTTTCTAAATCCGAATTGACCGTAATAACCTGTCGACACTCCCAAAGCGCGGTTGCCGGTGCGCGAATCGGTGGTTTGGGTGAGACTTACGGGATCCGAATACGTCATGCGTCCTGCGGATGTATCCACATTTCTGCGCCCGGAGACGCCGGCATGGACGCTCTGATATTTTCTGTCCTTCACATGCTCGATGTTTATCTGGCCGTATTCACCGTAGGCTCTCTCACGCCCTCCTATCGAATTGAAGGTTCTGTCAATAGTGCGTGAGTCGAGGTTGAATCTTTCTGTTTTCTCCACCGCATCAGCCGCACCGTTCTGCACGTTATAGCCCGCGAATCCGTAATAGCTCGTATTGCCCTTGTTGATTTTTGTAAAACCGTTGTAGTTGCCGCTCAGATAGCCGCCCACAGCCTGCTGTGCATCAAAGGTGGCATAGCCGCCGGTGGTTTTCTTTTTGGTTATGAAGTTTATGGCTGCGAAATCATTGGCATAACGCCCTACAGGGGCGTCGTGATATTCGATTTTCTCCACATCCTTGGGCCGCAGGTTCTGCACCATGCGGTACTCGGCCGGAACTCCGTTGATATAGAGGCTCACTTTCTGCCCGTAGAGCGTCACCGTGCCCTCGAACGGATCCACCTCCAGCGCCGGGATCATCAGGTTGCGAAGCAGCTGATAACCCGTAGATGCATGCCTTACCGACATCTTATCGGGAATTATCTGCAGGTGACTGTCTACTCGCGTCATCGCCCGGCCCTTCACAGTCACCTCACCCAACTCGCGGCTTTCAGGCGAAAGTTCTATCTTCGGCAACTTAACTCCGTCTGCTCCGGCTTTCACCTTCATGGCAACAGGCATATATCCTAATGAGGTAATGATTACAATATATCCATCCCTTTCAGGCACATTGAACTTAAATTGTCCCGATGCATCGGTTGCTCCACCGCTCAGAAAAACGGAATCGGTTGTCAGAAACCTTATGGAAGCAAACTCGAGCGGTGTGCCACCGGTTTTCTCAATCTTACCGACGGCCCCCAATTCCTTTCCTGTAGCTCCAGATTTAATCATCGTGTCAGAATCCGCTTGAAGTGTCTGATCTGCAAGGTCAATCCTATCATCATACAGAGACAGACTTCCGCGAAGTGTTTTATAGCCCGACGCGGAAATCTCAATCGTATACGCTCCACCCGGGAGGTTAATCGTAAAACGGCCATCCTCTCCTGAAACAGCCACAAATGCCGAATCGTACTCGTTTATGAACTTATACATTACGTTCTTAATGGGTGCTCCTTTGACATCCACAAATCTCCCCTTTACAATCGCGGCCGATACGATGAATGTAAGCGATGCAGCAACGGCCGCAATTACCACAATAAGTCTTTTCATGTCCATATAATAGTGTTTATATTGGTTTCGACACTATAAAGACACGACACATTAAAAAAACCTCACCTCTGTCCGTGGAATTTTTACGAACAGAGGTGAAGTGAGAATTATTCTGTGGCTGCGAGGGAAATAGTCGGCAATTATTAAAAACGTATGCACGGATCCGTAAGGAAAGCCATGCATACGTTGGGGACCATGAAAAAGTTTCAGTTATTTTTTTGCTTTTGCTGCTTTGGCCTGCTGCTTCTCTACGGCTTTGGCGCGCTTCTCGTTGGCGGCTTTGGCCTTGACGCCTTCGGCGGTACGGGAGAAAGAGTAGGGACGTGACTCGGGCGCGGTGCCGCGGAGTTTGTTGGGGGTGGAGCTCATGTCGAAGTCGAGCACCGGGCCTTCCCACAGCTGCTCGTGAGTGATATAGGTCTTGTCCGTCGGGGTCTTGTCGATGGCAAGAGCGTTCACATAGATGTTCTCGTCGGAATTGCGGGGAGCGTTTATTTCCACGGTCTTGCCGTTTTCGAGATGAATCTTTGCTTTCTTGAACTGAGGCGATCCGAGGATATACTCTCCGGTGCCGGGAGCCACGGGATAGAAGCCGAGCGATGAAAGCACATACCAGGCCGATGTCTGGCCGTTGTCCTCGTCGCCGCAGTATCCGTCGGGGTTTGGAGTGTACATGCGGCTCATCACATCGCGCACATGCTGCTGGGCCTTCCAGGGTTCACCGGAGAAGTTGTAGAGATAGATCATGTGCTGGATGGGCTGGTTGCCGTGGGCATAATTGCCCATGTTCATAATCTGCATCTCGCGTATTTCGTGGATCACCTGACCGTAATAGCTGTCATCGAAAATCGGGGGCACGGCAAACACGGAATCCATCATCAAGTTGAACTCGCGGTCGCCTCCCATGAGGTCTATCAGGCCCTGGGGGTCGTGGAACACCGACCAGGTGTAGTGCCATGCGTTGCCTTCGGTGAAGGCGTCGCCCCATTTCAGCGGGTTGTATGGACTCTGGAAGGTGCCGTCCTCGTTACGGCCGCGCATAAGGTTGTGGGAGGGGTCGAAGATGTTGCGGTAGTTGTATGCAGCCATGGCGTAGGGAGCAAGTTCCTTCTCCGATTTGCCGAGAGCCTTTCCGAGCTGATAGATACACCAGTCGTCGTAGGCATATTCGAGGGTGCGGGCGGCATTCTCCTTGATACCCACGTTGTAAGGCTCGTATCCGAGCTTGTCGTAATACTCATGGCCGAGACGGCCGGTGGAGCTTACCGTGGGATGAACCTTGTGGGCGCCGGAAGTCACGGCCTGCCACAGTGTCTCCATATCTTCTGCCTTTATGCCGTTGAGATAGGCGTCGGCCACCACAGAAGCGCTGTTGTTGCCAACCATGCATCCGCGGTGTCCGGGGCTGGACCATTCGGGCAGGAAGCCGCTTTCCTTATAGATATTGACCAGAGCTTCCTGGAACTTCTGGTTCTGCGAGGGATAGAGGATGTTGAGCATGGGGAAGAGGGCGCGGAAGGTATCCCAGAAGCCGGTGTCGGCAAACATGTAGCCGGGAAGCACCTCGCCGGTGTAGGGGCTGTAGTGCACGGGGTTGCCCTGGGCGTCTATCTCATAGAAGTTGCGGGGGAAGAGCAGGGTGCGGTACATGTTGGAATAGAAGGTGCGCTTGGCGTCGAGTGATTCCTCGCCGTCGTCTTCAATCTCTATGCGTCCGAGGGTCTCGTTCCATTTCTTGCGTCCCTGGGCCTTGATGCGGTCGAAATCGCCGTCGCCAAGCTCCTTGAGATTGAGAAGAGCCTGCTCGGGGCTGATGAACGACGATGCCACGCGGGCATTCACCACCTGACCCTTGGCCGTGGGAAAGCCCACGATGGCCATGGTATGGTTGCCGATAGCCGATTTGCGGGCGGTGGAGAGCACGCTGTCGGTCACGGTGGCGGTATAGGTGAACGGAGTGTCAAACTCCATCACGAAGTAATTTTTGAAATTCTCGGGCACGCCTCCGCTGTTGCGGGTGGTGTAGCCGGTGATGCGGCGGTTGGCAGGATCGATTGTCACGCTCGAGCCGCGGTCGAAGGCATCAAGCACCACAGTGGATGTATCGGACTGCGGGAAAGTGAAGCGGAAGGCCGCTGCGCGCTCGGTGGGAGCGAGTTCGGTGGTCACGTCGTGATCGGCAAGATAAGCCTTGTAATAATATGGTGTGGCGGTCTCGGCCTTGTGGGAATACCAGCTTGCGCGGTCGTTCTCGCCATACTTGATGCCGCCGGTTACGGGCATGATGGAGAACTGGCCGTAATCGTTAATCCAGGGGCTGGGCTGGTGGGTCTGCTTGAAGCCGCGCAGCTTGTCGGCGGCGTAGGTATATGTCCAGCCGTCACCCATTTTTCCTGTCTGGGGTGTCCAGAAATTCAGGCCCCAGGGCATAGCCACTGCAGGATAGGTGTTTCCGGTCGAAAGACTGTACTTCGACTCGGTGCCCACGAGGGTGCTTACATAATCAACAGGTTCGGCTGCCGAAGCCGCGTAGACCGACGCTCCGAGCAGCAGAAGTGATGTGAGTTTTCTCATGATTCTGGTTATAGTGATGTTATTTTGATTGATTTTTCACGGAAAAGAAACGAGCGCTTTCGGCTCACTCTTACAAAGGTAGCTATCCGCGGGCATATTTCAACGGGACGGTTGAAAAAAAATCGGTAAATTTGCAACAATTAGAAATTTTGAATAGGAATTATGGAAATAAAGGATATGAAGATAGTGTTTTTCGGCACTCCCGACTTCGCGGTTGCGAGCCTTCGCCGGCTTCATGAGGCCGGATGCGACATAGCCGCCGTGGTCACCGCTCCCGACAAGCCCGCAGGGCGCGGCAAGCATCTCATGGCTCCCGCCGTAAAAACCTATGCCCTCGAGGCCGGCCTGAAAGTCATGCAGCCCGAGAAGCTCAAGAATCCCGAATTCGTCGACGAACTCCGCAGCCTCGGAGCCGATCTTTTCATAGTAATCGCTTTCAGAATGCTTCCGGAAGTGGTGTGGACCATGCCCCGTTTCGGCACATTCAATCTCCACGCCTCGCTGCTGCCGCGCTACCGCGGAGCCGCGCCCATAAACTGGGCCGTGATAAACGGCGACACCGAAACCGGCATCACCACATTTTTCCTCAAACACGAGATTGACACCGGCGACGTGATTGACTGCCGCCGCATAGACATAACCGACAGCGACGACGCAGGAACTGTCCATGACCGCCTGATGGAACTTGGTGCGGAGCTTACACTCGACACCGTAAAATCCATAGCTGCAGGCACGCTCCACACCACCCCCCAGAGCGAACTCACAGCCGGGACCGGGCAGCAACCTACTCCCGCGCCAAAGATTTTCAAAGAAACGTGCCGCATAGACTGGAGCCGCCCGGCAGCCACGGTGCGCAATCTGATACGCGGACTCTCGCCATATCCCACCGCATGGACGGAGATGCACGGCGTGGGAGCCGATGCTACCTCGCTGAAGATATTCAAGGCCTCGCTTACAGGCATTCCAGCCGATGCAGAGCCCGGAACGGCCACGGTCGACGAGCGCGGACGTCTCCTGGTGGACTGCGGCGACGAGAAGCTGCAGCTCGACGAGGTACAGGCGCAGGGGCGCAAGCGCATGAGCGCAGCCGATTTCCTGCGCGGCTGCCGAATGACAGCCATGCGTCTGTCCTGACGCTTCAGAACGAGAACTGAGCCATGGCACTCGCGCGGCGTGCCCAGCGGCTTGCGCCGTCGTGGTTCACACGCTGGCCCATGTCGAATTCCGCGCCCACCTGTATACGGGGCGTGAGATTCCAGAACACATTGGCGGCAATCACGCGTCCGGTCTTGTATTCATCCGGGGCCATCTCGGAGCCGTGCGGCATGTAATGCGACTGGCTGTAGTTGGCCGAGACAAACAGCGACGGGGTGAAATTATACTGCAGTCCCACATTCCATGCCACAGCTGCCGGAGCATACATCTCTCCGGGGTGTTTCGGATCGGGAATGAGGTCGTATTTGCCTATCTGGAGGTCGCCCCCGAGGCTTTCATATCCCTTGCCGCCGTTGACCGATCCGTAGAACGTTATCTGACGTGTGGGATGCAGCACTGAGCTCAGCTGCACACCCCACCCCGCCTTGTTGCGGTTCTTGCCCTCCACCATATTGCGGTAAGGAAGAGTGCGCAGTATTCCGGCAAGTCTCACATGGGCCGTCTGGCTCCACTCATACTGCACGAACGCCGCGAAGTCGGGCATCCAGTCGTCGACACTCTCGCACACCGCGTCCTCTTCCGTGATGTTGCTCGACGGCGTTTCGGCCGACAGAGCCACTGACCAGCGCTTTCCGAATGGCTTGATCCAGCGCACGAGCACATTGGTGGGCGATACCTTATTGTTCGGACCCTGCGCGTCGACCGTCGGGGGCACTGCGGCGGGATCGGAAAATGTGGAACTTGCATAGCCTATTGTCCAGTTGTTGATTACGGCGTAAGCTTTTTTCAGATGGAAGTCGCGCCTCTCGTATCCGTTGAAATTGGCCTCGATATACAACTGATAGTTACCGAACCTCTTGTTGCGGCCTATTACGCGGAAAAACAGCGAGGTGCCTGCAGGCGAGGTGCCGAACGCGCGGTCATGGCGCGGGTCGGGGTTGATGTCGATAAGGTAGGGGGCGAAGCCGCTCGAATTGACGGCCCCTCCCCAATCGAAATATGCGCGCATCCTCACGCATCCGCCCACACCCATGGCCAGCTGTGCGTCCTTGCTCATGAACAGAAAGTATGGAGCGGCCGGATCCTGAAAATGACGGAACTGGTCGTAATAAAATGCGTCGACAAGACGCCGCACGCTGTCCACCGGGACCTGGCTCACGCCCTGACCGGTTTCCTGGCCGCCGAAGGCTAGCACTTTATGACTGCTTTTGAGCGAATCGAGCTGTTGGTCTACATAGCTGTGCACCTGTGCGGAAGCTCCCAGCGCCGAGGCAAGGAGAACTATTGAAAGTAAACGTTTCATATAATCTGTGACGAAAAAAAGAGTTGAAACAGCATTTTCCGGCCGGCGTGAGCCGGCACTATATAAAATCAACATATCGGAGCGTCCATTTGTTTTTTGCTCCTGAAGCCGGTTGTTTATTGAAAATGAGCTATCTTTGCAGCCGTATGGAAAAAATCACACAGAAATTGCGGTTCTTATCCGCTATGATACTGCTCGCGGCCGCCCTTCCTGCCGCCGCCGGCATATTCAGTTCGATTCCCGACAGCACCTACCGTTACGGCGTGACGCTCAACGGCTCGGTAAGCTCGGGCGACCACACTCCGTTCTGGCTCGTCAACAACCGTCAGGGCCTCTCCTCGCTCCGCAAAGACAACGGATACCTGCGCGCTTCCCTGTTCCGCCGCGCCGACACCACCCGCACATGGAGCTGGGATTTCGGCGTTGACCTTGCCGTGGCCGCGCGCTACCAGTCGACATTCAACGTTCAGCAGCTCTACGCCGGCGTCAACTGGCGCTGGCTCAACCTCACCATAGGCAGCAAGGAACGCCACGCATTCCTCGGCGACTGGCGCCTGAGCTCCGGCGACCTTTTGTTCTCGGAAAACGCACGGCCCATCCCGCAGGCCCGTCTGGAGACACGCGACTACGTATCCATTCCCGGCACACGCAACTGGCTGTCGGTAAGAGCCTACATATCGATAGGCGCGTTTACCGACACGCACTGGGCCGAGGACTATGTGCCCGAGACTTCACGCCTGGCCCGTAACGTGCTGTTCCATTCCAAGGGACTTATGTTCCGCATAGGCGACCCGACCCGCGACCAGCTCACCTTCGAAGGAGGCATGGAGATGGGAGCGCAGTGGGGAGGCACTATCCGCCGCTACGACAAGGCCACCGGCAAATTCACATACTCCCACATGGGCCACTCGCTCAAGGATTTCTGGCACGTGCTCATCCCATCCTCCGGCGGCGACACCTCGGATCCAACCCAGATAGGCGAGATTCTCAACTGCTACGGCAACCACACCGGCCAGTGGAGCTTCGGTCTCAATTGGCTTCCCGATTACACCCAGTGGGGCGTGAAGGCCTACTACAAGCACTATTTCGAGGACCACTCGATGATGACTTTCGACTACCCTTGGCGCGACATGCTCCTCGGCGGCGAGATACGCCTCCCGGCCAATCCGGTGATCGACAAGTTTGTCTATGAATACCTGATGATGAAATTCCAGGCCGGTCCGGTCTACTGGGACCACACCCCCGAAATCAACTCGCAGGTGAGCGGCCGCGACGACTATTACAACCACGGCATCTACAACGGCTGGCAGCACTGGGGCATGGGCATAGGCAACCCCCTTCTGCGCGCTCCCCTCTACAACTCCAACCACGAACTCTATTTCTATCATAACCGCGTCAAGGCCCACCACTTCGGCTTCGGAGGCGCTCCGGTGCCCGGACTCGACTACCGTGTGCTCTTCACTTACAACCGCTCATGGGGCACATACGGTTTCCCCACATCACAGGTGCTCCACGGCTACAATCTGCTCCTGGAAGCCACCTGGCGTCCCGCACGCCTCAAAGGCTGGAGCGGAACCCTCTCGCTCGGCGCCGACTGGGGCAAACTCACCGGCTGCAGCCGCGGCATGATGCTTTCAATCTCTAAATCAGGATGGCTATGAAAACCCTTTACAAGATAATCGCTCTCACCCTTATTACAGCCACCGGGCTGCTTGCTGCCGGATGCCGCGACTGTCCCACTAACGGCAAACTCGACAACCAGTGGCAGATAATGAAAATAGAATATCCCGACGGAACCGTGCAGCAGCCCGAGAAACTCTATTACTGTTTCTACCGCGACATAGTGCAGCTCACCACCGGCGGAGTAGTGGCCACCGCCAACCTCACCCAGAAAGGCTCCACCCTCACCATGGAATTCCCCTACAGCACTGCCGACAAGCTTACTCCCTGGGGACTCACCCTGGCTCCCGGAGAGCCCACCAACGTCACCGGCCCCGTGTACACCGTGGAGATAGACCATCTCTCCGACCGTACCCTCCGCATGGTCACCTCCCAGGGCGTCACAATCTCCTGCCGCAAATTCTAAACCGCCCTCTTCCACATAGAAAAGTTCAAGAGGGTGTTGTAAAATCCCTAAAAGCAGTGGCCTGCTCCACCGCCTGGGAGCGTCGGCCTCCGGCCGTCGAGGTTGTAAGCACAATCCTGCCACCAGAGCCTTTGTCAGGTAAAAAAGCGGAGTCCGCAAGGTCCCCAAAGTCAGTAAGGTCCGTACCGTCCCTAAAATCCGTAGCATCCCTAAGGCCTGTAAGGCCCCTAAAGCCAGTTGCCCCCAATAACTGAAGAGAGGCTGTCTAACAACGAAGTTAGG
>LUJP01000036.1 GCA_001689535.1 Bacteroidales bacterium M5 | reverse complement strand
TTAACAAATATTGGGGAACCGGCTCTTACACGGACCATTTAAAACGAAAGTGCACTTCTTCACAGAAGCGCACCTCCCTCATAACCAAAATTCAAGTATATATTGTCTAACAAAACATTGTACTGCTCTATTTTCTTACAGTGTGCTCCGGCAGTGCCGGACATGACACGATGTGTACTATGTCGCGCAAAGACAACGGCGGATGGTTCCGAACGCTATTCTGGCGTGAGCGTAGCCGGTGGCTGGAAGGAATGGATTCCGGTTAGAAATTCACTCGTCCTTAATGGGATACGGTATTGAGAAACAAATAATTGTGTTTTGTTTGATTCATGATATCCGTCTCCCGGTGCGGGGCCGACCCTGTACGTGTCCGTTTCGTTTGCAATGCAAAATTACTGCTTAAACCGTTAAGTGTCAATAGGGTGAATGCAAAAATATCGAAAAAAAACTAAATGTACGATTTAACATATTGGCGGTTCGGCGCACGCTCCATGAATGCCTGTCATTCCCGTCATGGACGACTGGACGCCGACCCTCCCCAGTGGCACTCCCGGTGCTCTGCAAAAAAATCGTCACTCCGGGTGGGTGGGGTGACGATCTTTCTAAGCGCAATCTTGTAAATTACAATCGCTTGCTTTGTCAAATGGTGGGGATTGACGATGAGGGCTTCAGCTGGTAAGTGTGGTCAGGACGGTTGCCGCCTTTGCGGTGGAGCAGCCAGGCTTTGCCGCCGTCTGTCTCCTCGATGGTCCAGTCGTAGGCGGGATTCATCATCTCGCGGCGCACACAGCGGGGGAAGGCATTGGCGGCTCTGGCGCGTTCCCACGTGGCTATGGTGGCGATTATTTCATCGCGCTGCGGAGCGGAGCCGATCACCGAGGGCGACATAGGCATGTAGTAGATGGCGCCGTGGCCGATTGAGGTTGCCTCCACGTGGTTGTAGTCCTCAACCTTAGAGTCGGGGCCTATCTCGAAGTTCGAGCCGAAGGTGGCGGGGAAGTAGTTGGCATAAGCAACGTCGCGTATGTCCTTGCCCTCGCTTGTGGCGCTGCCCCATTCGCGGGTGTCGATATCATACATGGCCTTGCCGCCGCCCACGTTCCAGAAGCTCTGGTAGTGCCAGGAGCCTTCCGAGAGGGTGGCGCCTCCCACCCGCAGATAAGGCACGCCCAGTTCGGCTGCTTTCTGGAACATGCGGCGCATGAAGCGCTTCACCGAATAGTAGCCGTGGCCCTGGTTGAAGAGGAATTCCTGGCCGTCGAGGTCGAAGTGGGTAATGCCGCTGTTGGCAGCCATCTGGCCGTAGTTGTCGGCCATGAGGTCCTGAAGGGCCATGTTGGGAATGAGGCCGTCGTAGCCGTAGTTGATGGTCACCTGTGTCTTGTCGAGCACATCGCCGGCCTTGTGGGCCGAGGGGGTGGTGCCCCAGTAGCCGCGGGTTACGTTGAGCAGTGTGTCGCCCGACACTCCCAGATAGTGTATCAGCTCCTTGCCTATCTTTATTATGTTGAGGCTCTGGCAGTGTCCTTCCCAGCTGCCTATCTCGTCCATGTAAAGCGGGTTGTCCACTCTTATCACAGTGTCGGTGGCCGATATGTCGGCGGCGAGGGCGCGGCGCAGCTGATAGCAGATGCTGTCGCTGGGCGCGGGAACCACGTCGGAGGTGCCGGGAGCCATCGAGTTGGTGATGGTAACGCGGCCCAGCAGCACGCCCTTCTCGGCTGCCTTGTCGGCAAACTCCTTGTGCGAGAGATCGCCCGATTTGAGCTTGAAGGGCTTCTTCTCATGGTCCGGGCCGTCGACATATCCGCCGTTGGCGCGGTCGGGGTGCAGGAACTGGTTGTAGGCATAGATAGCCGCATAGCCCATTCCCGAGGTATGGTCGATTATGCTGTCGAATTCCGTGCCGCGCACCATCACGTCGGGTTTGTAGGCCGTGGGGTCCTTAATCCACTTGCCGTTGATGGTGGGGTGGGGCAGGCCTTCCTTTATCACTATGTCCTGAATCACGTCCATCAGCGCCGTGGAGTCGGGGCTGCCCCAGAGGGCCACCTTCGACCCTATCATACCCACGCCTTCTATCGGCTCAACCTCTATGTGGTTGGGGATATTGGCCTCCATGTGGGGAATAAGCGAGTAGGCTATGGTGCGGCGGCGCGAGCGGTCGCGTGTGGAGTACTGGATGGATATGCGGCCCAGGCTGTCCACTGTTGCGGCGTTGCCGTACATTATGCGGTAGTAGGGCTCTTTGTGGGCATAGAATGCCACGTCGCTTATGCCGTTGCCACCCAGGGAGAAGCGCTGGCCCTCGTAAAGCGAGTCGGGCAGCGGGAAGCGCACGGGGTCGGGCGTGTGGATTATGTATTCGAAGGGAGCGGCGTCGGCGTCGAGGTCGGCGGTGCAGCCGAGGGTGTTGTCGTCAAGCGCGAGCAGTCCCACGGCGTAGTTATTGACATCGGAGGTGTCGCGGGCCACGCCTATTACTTCGCCCAGCAGGTTGGTGATGTTGGTGTGGACCGAACCCCACTGAGCGGCATCGATGCCTTCGGGAGCCTTGAGGTCCACAAGTTCCATGCGCAGATATTTTCCGCATGGCTCTATTTTCACTTCGGCCTCCATGCCGTCATCATACTTCAGTTTCATCACCTTGGTGAGGCGGCTATAGCTCGCCTCGGCGGGATAGTGCCAGGTGGAGTCGGTGCTGTTGTAGAGGGTGAGCAGCGGCGAGGGTTTGTCGGCCGGGCTCAGCTCGGGCGCGTTGTCTACGGTGCTGTTCTTAAGCCCGGTGATATATCCGCGGCCGTCTACCGTCACGTCAAGGTAGTCGGTGGCGAAATGCCAGGGGGCTTCCGACGTACAGCCTGCCAGCAGAACCGCTGCGGCCGATACCGGCAACAATAAGTGTCGAAGTCTCTTGTTCATGTTGATTTGATTGGCTGTTAATAGGTTGTCTGGTTATAATGGCGATATAACGAGGACTTCCCCGGTGGTTTTTACAAGGGGGAAGTCCTTCGTTGCATAATACACTGTTTTATTAATCAATCATTTTTCCCAATCTGATGAAAAAACTATATGCAGGGGAATCAGTCAAGGGGATTGAAGTTGCCGCCCCACTCGTTGTTCTGTTCGAGCTTGGAGTTGCGGTCAAGGGTTCCCTTGGATAGCGGATAGAACCAGTGGTTCAGGTCGAGGTTGAACTGATACTGGGGTTCGCCGTCTATGTTCTCGATATAATCGAAACGGAATTTCGCTCTCGCATCATCATCATACATGCTTGCGGTCCAGTCAAAACCTTCCAGGTCGGAATTATTTTTGAGTACCGGATAGAGTGTGGATCGATATTTGATCTGGTTCAGATGGTCATATTTCTTCCAGCGGCGGAGGTCGTTGAAGCGCTTGCCTTCGTAAGCAAATTCAATGAAGCGCTCGTTGAAGTAAACCTCGCGGATGTCAGCGGTATTTGTAGCGGTGATGCCGTAGCTGCCTGTACCGGCCTCGATGCCTGCGCGGGCGCGGATTTTGTAAAGCACGTCAAGAGCCTCGTTGGTCTTGCCAAGCTCGTTGGCACACTCTCCGTAGTTCATCAGCACCTCGGCAAAGCGGATTTCAATCCAGTCGGTCTCGGCATTGTAGAGGTCATTTATTGAAAGAAGTGATTTGTCAACACCCTTGCGCTGGAAGTAACCGCTGGATTCTGCGCCGGGGCCTTCTCCGGTCTGACTCCAAGCCATTGACATATACTCTCCGTTATTATCAACATATCTGGTATTCCAGTAATTTTCGGTTCCGAGACGCTCAGCCGGATACTCTGTTCCGGGGCAGAATATAGTGGCGTGGAAGCGGGGGTCACGGTTATTGTAAAAGTCTGTCATGAACTGAGCGTTGTATTCCGGATCGCTGAGTCGGTTCACGTCGAGTGTAAGAGGAGTTCCGTCCTTTTTGGGGAAAGCCATGAGCAGAGGCAGAATAGCCTGGTTAAAGTTGGCGTTGTCCTTGGTCAACGGCTGAGGACGTATGGCATTCTGGCCGAAGGTGTGGTCGGGATAGTAGTACTGGTTCACCATCACCACCTCGCAGTTGCGTTCGTCATACCAGATATCGGCGAAATCACCCTGATATAGATTCTTGCCGTTGGCCTTGAGGAAGTCCACGGCAGCCTTGTTGGCATCATAGGCCTGCTGCCAGCGGTTGTTGTCGTGGTCGGGATTGAATAGCGGGCTTGCATAGTTGAGCAGAACGCGACCCTTGAAAGCAAGTGCTATGCCCTTGTCTATACGGCCGTAGTCGTTTCCTGTCCATGTATCGGGCAGCAGGGATGCGGCTTCGTCAAGGTCGGCTATGATCTGGGTCATGCAGGCCGAGGTTGAGCTGCGCTCCACAAACAGCGAGGGAAGATCGGTAACATCCTGCTCATGGAGAATCAGAGGCACGCCGCCTACGGTCGAGACTTTGCCCCAGTATGACCATGCACGCCAGAAGAGAGCCTGGCCTTTCATGGCGTTCTTTACATCGGGCTCGAGAAAGTCCACATCCTCCAGATGGTCAAGGAAGAAGTTGATTTTGTCGATGGTGCCGTAATCCAGTCCCTGCCCGGTGTTTTCGGCTGTGATGAGGCCGCGGGCATACATGCTCATGTCCGTCGGGCCGTTCATGCCTTCGTCGGTATTGTTGGCGTTTGTAGGCCAGCCCGGCATACTCGATCCGTAGATGTCGGTGAGGAACGCACTGATCATCTCCTGGTCAGTCCACACGTTGTCCGGGCTAATGGCACCGGTATTTGTATAGTCGAGGTCGCAGCCGGTAAGCGAGCACAACGACAGGGCTATTGTTGCCGATAATAATATTTTTTTCATTGGTAGAGACTTTTTAGAATTTCACGTCTACGCCGAAGCTTATGGTACGCATCACGGGATAAGCGTTGCCGTTGCCGATTTCGGGGTCGTAGTACTTGTTATTGAATTTGCTGAGTACAAAGAGGTTTGTTCCCGACACATAGAAGCGGATGTCGTCAAACACCTTGTTGTAGAACTGGTTCTTGGGCAGTGTGTAGCTCACTGTGAGATACTTCATGCGCAGGAAGCTTGCGTCCTTGAGCCAGAAATCGGTGTACTGGTCGTAGGTGTTTCCCTCGTTTGCGCTCTTGCGCTTGGGCAGGGAGGCATTGGGGTTTTCGGTTGTCCAGCTGTCGTTATACCAGTCTTTCCACATGCGGTTCCATTCCACGCCCTCGCAGAGGTCGTAAACCCATTTCTTCTGTCCGAGTCTGCCGTTGAACATCATGTCTATAGCAAGTCCCTTCCAGCTGCCGCCGAGGTTGATACCGAAAACAACGGGGTTGTTGCTGTTACGGAGTATCACACGGTCCCAGCTGTTGATGATGCCGTCGGGCTCTCCGTCGGGGCCGGATACGTCTTTGTAGACCATCTGGCCGAGTTCGGGTTTGTGACCGTTGAAGTTATAGTCGGGATGCTCGCGGTTGAAGGCGTCGAGTTCTGCCTGAGTGCGGATTATGCGGTCAAACTGATAGCCGGTGATGTAGCTTGTCGACTTACCTACTGGGATATCAACATACTGGGCATTTTCAGCATAGTCTTTTACTTTCACCTTGTTCCAGCCGTAGGAGGCGGTGAGGCGTCCGTAGTATGTGAAGTCTTTGGATGCTCCGTTGTAACCGATCTCGAAGTCGAAACCCTGTGCGTGGATCTTGCCGTAGTTTTCGGCCGGCATAGAGAGCGAGAAAGTGGTGGGGAGGGTATTCTGGCGGTTGCCGAGGATATCATAGGAGTTGCGGTACCAGTAGTCGAGCTTGGCATCCCAGTGGTTGAGGAAGTTCACGTCTACACCGAAGTTGTAGCTGAGAGCTTTTTCCCAGGTAAGGTTCTTGTTGACTACGCTGCCATAGGTAATGCCGGTGTAGCGGTTGCCGCCCTCGCCGAAGTAGGCCGAGTTACCTCCTTTGTAGGATTCCTGCCACTGCCATCCGCCCACCGCGTCGTTACCGGTGAGACCCACTGATGCGCGGACCTTGAGGAAGCTGATGGCGGGGGTAAGGCTATTGAAGAAGCCTTCACGAGAGATTACCCAGCCCAGCGAACCTGCGGGGAAGAAGCCCCAACGCTTGCCGGGAGCGAAGTTCATGGAGCCGTCCTCGCGGAACGAGAAGTTGAACAGATACTTGTCGTCGTAGGTGTAGTTGAACTGGCCGATATACGACATGCGTCCGCTTGTCCAGTCGGTGTCGCCGCCGCCGTTGGTGTTCTCGCTCGAGCTACTGGCAGCCCAGAACTGGTCGGTGCGGTAAACGGGGAAGTCCTGACGGTAGCCCCATACGCTGGCGCCGTTGCCTTCATACCATTCGGTTACGAGGGCTGCCGACACACGGTGCACTTCGTTGAATGTATTGTTGTAGTTGATCTGGAAGTTCAGCTGCTTGTCACCGCTCCAGCTTGAAGTTTTTTGCAGATACTCGCGGCCGTTCGAGGAGTTCTTCCAATACAGCATTTCTTCATCTTTTGTGGAGATAATATGTCCGTTTTTACCGGAATGCGGCATCACAGCCATTTTATAGTTTGTGTTGTAGCGGGAGTTGATGTTATTGGTCCAGCTGCGGCTGTATGACACCTTTGCGCTCAGACCCTTGAGGAAGGGGGCACGATAGGTAAGATTGACTACACCCTGAGGTTTCAGATACTGATTTTTGTTATAACCGGCTGCCCCGTCAACAATAGCGCCCATGTTCTGAATCCATCCATAGTCGATAAAGTTGCCATTGTCTGTATAAACAGGCTGGTCGGGCTGCCAGATGCGGAGTTTCTGATAAGTGGGATATGGACCCTCGAACACCATGTTGTTCTGATAGTTGTTGTAGATGGCTACGCCTGCAAAAAGTTCAAGGTCCTTGGTTACCTCGGCAGTAACATTGAGTCGGATATTATATTTATCATATTTCAGAGGCTTCATGAAGCCGGTCTGACGCACGTATGATGCCGCACCGAAATATTTGATTTTTTCCGAACCGCCACTGATGCTGAAGTTGTGGGTCTGGGTGGTCGGGTTTTTCCAAACGGTCTTGAGCTGATCGTAGCCCCAGCCGCCGTTGACTCCTCTTATATAATCAATTTCCTCTTGCGTCCAAGCCCAGCCTGTATCAGCCGCTCCATTTATACGGTTATAAAGCTCGGCTGTCTCTACTGCATCTGTAAGCTCGGAGTTTTTGGTGCGTGAGTCAAAACCGTAGCTGTATGAATAGTTCATGACGGGCTTGCCTGTCTCGCCTTTCTTGGTGGTTACAATAATAACACCGCCGGCTGAACGCGAACCGTAGATAGCGGCCGAAGCGGCGTCCTTGAGCACGGTGATATCCTCGATTTCATTAGGGCTTAGAGCATTGAAGTCACCGCTGCCGCGAACCACACCGTCAATGACGTAAGTTACAGCCTGAGCGTTCCACGATGAGCCTGTGCGGATGCTGATATCAGGATCAGTACCGGGGATACCGGCCGGAGTACCCACGCTCACACCCGCGAGTTTGCCGGCAAGCAGGTTACCTGTGGCGGTGGTGGGAAGATTCTTGAGATCGTTGCCCACTTTCATTGTAGATACCGAGCCGGTGAGAAGGCCTTTGCGCTGGGTGGTATAACCGATCACAACTACCTCTTCGAGGTTCTTGGAGTCTTCTTTGAGCACGATCTTGAGGTCGCTGCTGTTACCCACGGTTACTTTCTGGGGAAGACAGCCTATAAAGCTGATTTCCAGCACGGTTTTATCGTTTCCCTGAATTGTGAACCGGCCGTCGATGTTGGTGATTGAACCTTCTTTCTGACCAACGACTTTCACCGAGGCTCCTACCAGCGGATCGCCGTTCTCGTCGGTCACTTCTCCGGTGATTGTACGCAGGTTTTGTGCTGCTGTTTTTTTGTCATCGGAAGATACTCCATTACTTTGTGTGGGATAACCTACTGATTCATAGGAATTTACTCCCCCCCCCCAATTTCTGGGAGTTTGCACTTTCTTGTTGTCCGCTCAGTGCGAGGGCCGCCTGACCGTCGGTCGGCGCAGCTGTGGGTGATGCTTCTGCTGCCAAAGGCGCACACATGCACACACCTCCCAGAAACAGCGATGCCAACATTGAGCTTCTGCCCTGATAATTAATACTCTTACTCATGATAAAAGAATAGGTGAGTTAATGGATAATGATATAAGGAATGTTAATAGTCTACATGGCGTGCAACAAAATTAGACAACTGTTTAGAATTTTTAATTGAACTTTATTAGCATTTGCTTGCACTATCTTCTGAATATGCATTGTCAGCCCCAAAAAGCCACGATTTTAGCCTTCCGACGCCCGAAATCAGTTAACAAAAAATATCCTAAAATGCGGGAATACCCGATTTTTCGACGGCCCGAGGTCATGGCCCAAGCTACCGCTCCTTGCGGCATCGCATTCTCCGAAGCTCGCCGCAAATAGAAGCGATATCATACTTCTCTGGCAGCTTACGCAGCCAGTTGTAAAAAAAAATCGCGCCGCCGGCGCTCCCAGTTCGCAGGCACATGGACCGTCGATATCCTTATCGACGGCGAGATGAGTGGCGATAGGGGCGCCGACGCTCCTGAGGCGGGGTAGCGCAGGATGCGCGATTTTTTTACAACCGGCTGCGTAAGCTGCCGGAAGGAAGTGTCCCCCCCCCTTCTTCAAGCGCGGCGAGCTTCGGAGAATGCGCTGCCGCGTAATGCGTCAGCGTGGGCCACCGTCAGCATCTGCGAATTCGACGGCCGGAGGCCGACGTTCCCAGGGCCACGTGGCGGCCTGATGCGAGGATGTAGCGAAAAAATTCCTAATTTTGTGGCGCAACACCAATATACTCTTATGGAATCACCGCTCAAACCGCTTATAGGCATGAATCTGGCGCAACTGCGCGAGGTGGCCGCCAAGTGTTCGTTACCGTCGTTCTCGGCCAAACAGATGGCGAGATGGCTTTATGTGCGCCGCGCCGTGTCAATCGACGAGATGACTGATATTTCCGTCCGGGGTCGCGAGCGGCTCAAGCAGGAATATGAGGTGGGGCGAACGGAGCCTTTGGCAAGAGTGGTGAGCGTGGACGGCACGGTGAAGTACCTTTTCCCCGGCGTGGGCACACGCGACATAGAGTCGGTGATGATTCCCGACGGCGACCGCGCCACGCTCTGCGTGAGCTCGCAGGCGGGATGCCGCATGAACTGCTCGTTCTGCATGACGGGACGCCAGGGCTTCCACGGCAACCTTACGGCAGCGCAGATTATCAATCAGGTGCTTTCGGTGGAAGAGTCGGAGCGCCTCACGAATATAGTGTTCATGGGCATGGGCGAGCCTATGGATAATTTTGATGCCGTGCTTGCCGCCATAGAGGTGCTTACGGAGCCCTGGGGCCTGGCCTGGAGCCCGCGCCGCATCACGGTGTCGACCATCGGAAAGCTCGACACCCTGCGGAAGCTGCTTGACCAGACTCAGGTGCATGTGGCTGTGAGCGTGCATTCCCCCTTCAGCTCGGAGCGCGCCGCGCTTATGCCTGTGGAGAAAGCCTATCCGTTGCTCGACGTGCTGAAACTGCTGAAGCGTTACGATTTCGCCCATCAGCGCCGCCTGTCGGTGGAATACACCGTTTTCCGCGGCGTGAACGACGACATGCGCCACGCCGACGCCCTGGCCCGGCTGCTGCGCAACATGCAGTGCCGCGTGAACCTGATACGCTTCCACGCCATTCCTGATTCGGAGCTGAAACCGGTTTCGGAATCGGCTATGACGGCATTCCGCGACCGCCTGAACTCCCACGGCATCACGGCCACGATACGCGCCTCGCGAGGCGAGGATATCATGGCCGCCTGCGGCATGCTCGCCGGCAAGAACCGCCAGGAAGGCGCCTCCTGACAGAGATTATAGTAAGAGCCGGTTCCCCAATATTTGTTAATGCTGGGATCGCATATCTCTGAGTGATTTTTGTCTTGTGATGAAGGAGCGTAGCCGTAGCTACG
>LUJP01000054.1 GCA_001689535.1 Bacteroidales bacterium M5 | reverse complement strand
TAAAACTGAATTACGACACAGCCTCTTTTATTTCGTAACGAAAAGGCTTAGGAGGAGAGTAGATATCCTCATCGACGCAATCACAAGTCGGAAGAAACCGAAGGTACTGCAAAGCCACGAAAAGTAGGGCTGCTCCATGGAGCAGCCGATGACAATTGAAAGGAAAAGCAGCTGATGCACGAGCGTGCATTCCTACAATAAGGATAGCAAATTGAATTCTGCAACACCCACACTGTGAAAAGCTCATGCTCTCCAATAGCGAATAAAGCGAGATTAAGGATGAACATTAGGGGAAAGCGATGTGTTATATCGGTAGTCTGAAAACAAAAACTGCATAACTATGAGCACAAAAAAAAGCATTAAGGGCACTCAGACAGAGAAGAACCTGGTGATTGCCTATCTGGCTGAGTCGTCGGCATATACACGCTATACTTTCTATGCGCAGCAAGCCGATAAGGAGCTTTACTATCCCGTAGGTCAGATTTTCCGCGAGACGGCGGCAAATGAGATGCATCATGGAAAAGTTTTCTTCAAGTTCCTCGAGGGAGGATCCGTGGAAGTACCTATGGCAGCCGATGCGGGCGTGATCGGCACGACTGCCGAGAATCTTGAGATAGCAGCTAAGGAAGAAATCAACGAAGGTGTGAAGCTCTACACCTCGTCGGCTGAGGTCGCCGAAAAAGAAGGCTTCCCTGAAATCGCCGCTCATTTCCGCGAGATAGCCGAAATAGAGAAACGTCACCACAACCGCTTCATGCGCTATCTGAAGCAGGTGAAGGACGGTACGGTATGGAAACGCAAGAAACCCGTGACGTGGCAGTGCTTAGTATGCGGATACCAGCATAAAGGCACCGAGCCTCCGAAGGTATGTCCGGCCTGCGACCATCCTTATCAGCATTATATGGCCATAGACGAGCCTGATGAATAATATAGGCTTCAAATAATTCAATTATCAAAGCAACCCGCCTCCGCGTCTCGGCCCGAAAGGGCTATGGCAACGCTGAGGCGGTTTTTTATTTTTTTCAGTGTGGCAGGTTCCGGATGACAGCGACGGCCGGAGGCCGACGTTCCCAGTGGGCTCATCGGCACCGCCCACCAAGATCTACTTTCACGTCGATAAGGATATCGACGTTCCGCGGGGCATCAGCAGATTGTCAGTCGAAGCTGATGGAGGTGGGCTGGTTGAAGCGGTTGGCGTCGAGCGTCACGCGGCGTGATTTCTCGAAGCGAAAATTGAAGCGGTTGTGGTGGAAAGGTTTGTATTCCTCCGAAACGGTGATTGTGTTACCGGCGATGCGGAGACCGTCGATGGATCGGGCAAAGACAAGCGGCGCGTCGAACGTTACGAAATCATTGCCTTCAATAACCACTCCCGGATAGCCCTCGCCGCCGTGGAAACACTCGGTCTGCGATGCAAGGTCAGGAATCTCGGGATAGATTGAAATCACAGCCTCAGTAAACTGGAAGAGGCTGGTGAGATTGTTGATAAACCGGTTGCCGCGTATGAGCACGTCGCGGCAGGCGCCGGTCTCATACCATCCGTTGCAGTCGCCGCAGAGAAGCACCGCAGTGCCCGAAACGTGGTCGAACACATTGTTGAGGCACTCCACACGCCGCGGAGTGCTGAACAAGGCGCCGCGGGCGCGGTTGTTGGCAATGACATTGTCGGCAAACACCACTTCGGGACTTGCCGTGAGATTTTCTATTCCTACAGGCTCACCAACGGGAAGATCCACAGGATTGCTCAATGTAATGCGGAATTCCTTGGCGCCATGAGCCGTGGGAGCGTCGACTGGTTCGATAGCCTCTATCACATTGGGCTCGCCGAGACGCTGCATCACCGCGGAGAGCACCAGCTGCACGGAATCGCCGGGAGCGCCCCAGCGGAAGCCGTAGGACTGCGGATGCATGTAGCGTCCTACGAGAGTGCGGGAATTCTCCGAGGCGGTTATTTTGAGATAAGTGCCGTGGACGTTTATGGCATCGTCCATCATACCCTCATAGTAGCCGCCGCGCGACTCAATGAGGCCGCTGCAGCCCGAGAAATGGGTAGCGTCGGCCTGAGTTGTGAAAAAGCGGGGAGACTCATCGCGCAGACACACGTCGAACTCATCGAGAGTGATGTCATTGCACATCTGGGCTATCAGACCCATACCCTCGGCATAATGCACCTTCACATTGGAGAGGGTGGAGGAAATACATTCGTCAAGGAATATGCCGGGGGCCGGACGTTCCCACCCGCGCAGGGCTACGGCCATACCGGGCTTCAGCCGGGAATCAACCCATTTGGGAGCAAGGAGCTGGCCATTGGGAGCTTTGATTATGCCCGAAAGGTTCACGGGAAGGTCGGATGTGTTGTAGACAATATGACGCGTCTCGGCTTCAAATGCAATACCGCTGGCGGGCCTCATGGTCCAGCCCTCGCCGTAGGTCTCGAAAGAACCGTCAGAGGCCAGACGCCATTTCACCCAGGGTTCGGGCGTGAAGGTGATGCCTCGCGAACCGGAATCGGTGATACGCACCTGCGCTATCTGCGGATTCTCGAAATCAATGGTGAAATCCGTAAGCGTAAGCCCGGTGCAGCCAACGGCGGCAATGGGGAGCATACGGCCGTGGAACACGAAGTCGGATCCGGCACCGTCAATCGTCACATTGTGGAGAGAGTCGAGCATCAGGCCCACGGTGCGGGGATTTGTCTGGTCGTGATTGGAGATGAACAGCTCGCGTTTTATGGCCTTGTCGGGATAGAAATCGTAACGTCCAGGGGCGAAGCTGAGCACCACCTCGTCGGAATCGGGATGAGTGGTGAGCGATGAAAGAACGCGCTCGATGCGGCGGGAGAGGTCGGATGCTCCGGGTCGCACACCATGGCGCGTCATATCCACAGTAACCACAGCGGCAGCAGCGCTCTGGACAGCCACAACGGCAGCGGCTGCGATGATAGTCTTAAGATTGAATCTCATAAAAGGGGGGGGACGATGTTAGCAAAAAGTCATTTTTCCAAGGAGAAAGCGACACAAAATTAGTCAAAATCAGCACACCACAAGGCAACGTCTCAGTATAAGACCACAGCCCTGATTGTTAATATTTCATAAAATAACCCATGCAAATGTTAATATTTAGGTGCCGTCACCCGTTAGCCAGCATTGCTGCCGCCGGCGATTTGCTTTTGCGCCCGGAATTGTGTAATTTTGCATCAATTCCACGGAGGGGGCAGACGCTTCCTCCATTTTATTTGCCTCAACATGATTGACAAGCATCTTTTAACTCAGGAAATAGAAAAAGACCTTGAGGATACCGACCTGTTTCTGGTTGACCTCTCCGTGAGCTCCGACAACCGCATAGTGGTTGAAATCGACTCATGCCGTGGCGTAGACATTGAAGACTGCACCCGCCTCACCCAGCAGATAGAAGCCGCATTCGACCGCGATGTGGAGGATTATGAACTCGAGGTAGGATCGGCCGGACTCACCTCCCCATTCAAAGTGAAAGGGCAGTATGAGAAAAACATAGGCAACGAAATAGAAGTGCTCACGCGCGACGGCCGCAAGATCACCGGCACGCTCCAGTCAGTCAGCCCCGACGGCGCGGCATTCACCATGACTGTAAAGGAAAAGGTGAAAGAGGAAGGAAAGAAACGGCCCGTGATTGTGGACCGCAGCGTGGAAATGAACGTGGCCGATACCCGGAGCGTGCGCTATCTCCTCAGCTTCAAATAAGCTCCCGCCCCGTTACCCCGACAAAAGAATAAATCAACAAAAAACATACTTCACAAAATGGCTAAAAAAGAGGAAGCTCCCGACATGGTGGAGCGCTTTGCCGAGTTCAAGGAACTCAAGAACATCGACAAGACCACAATGATAAGCGTGCTCGAGGAATCGTTCCGCAACGTGCTGGCAAAAATGTTCGGCACCGACGAGAATCTCGACGTGATCATGAACCCCGACAAAGGCGACGTGCAGATATTCCAGAATCTCACCGTGGTGCCCGACGGCGAGGTTACCGACCCCAACATGGAGATAAGCCTTTCTGACGCCCGCGCCGATTCCGACCCCGATGTGGAGATAGGCGAGGAGCACACCAAGGAAATCATATTCGCCGACTTCGGCCGCCGCGCCATCCTCAACCTGCGCCAGACCCTCCAGTCGAAAATCCTCGACCTCCAGAAAGAGGCCATCTACAATAAATTCAAGGAACTAGAAGGCGAGCTCGTGAGCGGCGAAGTGTATCAGACATGGTCGCGCGAGACCCTTCTGCTCGACGATGACAAAAACGAGCTTCTCCTTCCCAAGAGCGAGGCCATTCCCGGCGACTTCTTCCGCAAGGGCGAGACAGTGAGAGCCGTAGTGAGCAACGTCGACAACAAGAACAACAATCCCAAAATCACCGTATCGCGCACCAGCGAGAACTTCCTGCGCCGCCTCTTCGAGATTGAAGTGCCTGAGATCCACGACGGCCTCATCAACATCCGCGCCGTGGCCCGCATCCCTGGAGAGCGCGCCAAGATAGCCGTGGAAAGCTACGACGACCGCATCGATCCCGTAGGTGCCTGCGTGGGCGTGAAAGGTTCGCGAATCCACGGAATCGTGCGCGAACTCCGCAACGAGAACATCGACGTGATCAACTACACCGCCAACCCCTCGCTCTTCATTCAGCGTGCCCTCAGCCCCGCCAAGATATCATCCATACGCCTCGACGAGGAAGAGAAGAAGGCCGAAGTGTTCCTGCGTCCCGAAGAGGTGTCGCTGGCCATCGGCAAGGGCGGTCTGAACATCAAGCTCGCCTCGAAGCTCACCGGATACATAATCGACGTATACCGCGACTCCGACGAAATGGACGAGGACGACATCTACCTTGACGAATTCAAGGACGAAATAGACGAGTGGGTAATCGACGCGCTCAAAAACATTGGCTGCATCACCGCCAAGAACGTGCTGAGCACTCCGCGCCAGATACTCATTGACAAGGCCGACCTGGAGGAAGACACCGTAGACCAGGTGATACGCGTGGTGCGCGCCGAATTCGACGACGATTACAGCGAACCGTCACAGCCCGAAGGCGACGCCGCTCCCTCCGACGAGGAACCCGCCGGCGAACCTGCCGAAAGCGAGGACGCTCCGCAGGAATAATCCTCCGGCCGAATCCCGCTCTGCCCCGGCGCTGCCGGGCGGCATAATCTCTCTCTTCAATCCTAAATATCACAACAAGTAATCACTCAAACCCCTTTATGGCCGGAACTAAAATAAGTAAAGTAGCAAAAGACATCAACGTCTCGATAGCGACGGTGGTGGAATTTCTGCAGAAAAAAGGTATTCAGGTCGACAACAATCCCAACTCAAGGATTGACGACGAAGCCTATAGTCTGCTGATAAAAGAATATAAACCTGATTTCGAGCTCAAGCGTCAGGCCGACAAGAAGAGCTCTGACCGCGACAAAGAAAAGGCCAAAGCCGCCGCTCCGGCCAAACCCGAAGAAGTGAAACTGGAAGCCCCGTCGGTTTCGGGTCCGCGCATCATGGGCAAAATCGATCTCTCCAATCCCCGCCCGCAGACCGTGAACCCGGCTCCCGCCAAAGCAGCCGTGAAGGCCGAGACGCCTGCTCCTGCCGCTCCTGCGGTCAAGGAGGAGACTCCGCGCCCCGCCGCCACGGAACGCCCCGTGAAAATCGAGGTGAAGGTGGAGGTCAAGAAGGCTCCGGCAGCTCCCGCACCCACTGAGGCTCCGAAGGCCAAAGAAACCGTAAAGGAACCCGTCACAGAACCTGCAAAGGCGCCTGAACAGCCTGCGCCCAAAGTTGAAGCCAAAGCTCCTGAAGCGCCCAAGGCTCCGGCCCAGACTGCACCTAAAGCAGAGGAAGCCCCCAAAGCACCCGGAGCCGTTCCCGCTCCGGCAAAACCCGCCGAGCCTCAGGCTGCAGCTCCCGCTGAGGAAAAACCGAAGGCCGATAACGACAACTTCATCCCCACCACTGTGAAAGGAGGCCCGTCAATCAACGTTGTAGGCAAAATCGACCTCTCGGCCATCAACCAGTCAACCCGCCCCAAGAAAAAATCGAAGGAAGACAAACGCGCCGCCGCACAGCGTCCCGGCCAGCCCGGCCAACCCGCGGCAGGCGACCGCAAGAAGCGCAAGCGCATAGGCGGCAAGGAGAAAATAGATATCGAGAAAACCGGCGCACAGACCGTAAGCACCGGCGAATCGCGCCGCAACCAGCAGAACTCTGAGCGTAACCAGCAGAACGGCGAACGTCAGGGACGCCGCGGCGAAAACCGCCGTCGCCCCGTTCACACCGAGGTGAACGACGAGGACGTACAGAAGCAGGTGAAGGAAACTCTGGCCCGTCTCACCAACAAGGACAAAGGCCAGAAGAAAGGCGTGAAGTGGCGCAAGGAAAAGCGCGAGGCCAATGCCATGCGCGAACGCGAGGCCCACGAAATGGAGGCTGCCGAAAGCAAGGTACTCAAGCTCACCGAATTCGTTACCGCCAACGACCTTGCCTCGATGATGAATGTGCCCATCAACCAGGTGATCGGCACCTGTATGAGCCTGGGTGTGATGGTTTCGATCAACCAGCGTCTTGACGCCGAGACCATCAACATCGTTGCCGAGGAATTCGGTTTCCGCACCGAATACGTTTCAGCCGAGGTTGTCGAGGCCATAGCCACGGAAGAGGACCGAGAGGAAGACCTCCAGTCGCGTCCGCCTATCGTAACCGTGATGGGCCATGTGGACCACGGCAAGACATCGCTCCTCGACTATATCCGCAACGCCAACGTGATTGCCGGCGAGGCCGGTGGTATCACCCAGCATATCGGTGCCTACAACGTGGAACTCCACGACGGCCGCCACATCACCTTCCTCGACACCCCGGGCCACGAGGCATTCACCGCCATGCGTGCCCGCGGCGCCAAAGTGACCGACCTCTGTATAATCATCGTGGCCGCCGACGACGACGTGATGCCCCAGACCATCGAGGCCATCAACCACGCTTCGGCCGCCGGAGTTCCCATTGTATTCGCCATCAACAAAATAGACAAACCGGCCGCCAACCCCGACAAAATCAAGGAGGAACTGGCCGGCATGAACTACCTCGTGGAAGAATGGGGCGGCAAATACCAGAGCCAGGACATCTCGGCCAAGAAAGGCATCGGTGTGTCGGAGCTTATGGAGAAGGTGCTTCTCGAGGCCGAGATGCTCGACCTCAAGGCCAACCCCGAACGCAAGGCCGTGGGCTCAATCATAGAGTCGTCGCTCGACAAGGGCCGAGGCTACGTTGCGACAGTGCTGGTTCAGAACGGCACGCTCCACGTAGGCGATACAATCCTGGCCGGAACCCATTTCGGAAAGGTGAAGGCGATGTTCAACGAGCGCAACCAGCGCATCAAAGAAGCCGGCCCCGCCGAACCCGCCCTGATTCTTGGCCTGAACGGCGCCCCCACCGCAGGCGACACCTTCAACGTGATGGACTCCGAGCAGGAAGCCCGCGAGATAGCCACCAAGCGCGCGCAGCTGCAGCGCGAACTGGGCATGCGCACCAAGAAGATCCTCACCCTCGAGGATATCGGCCGCCGCCGTGCCATAGGCAACTTCCAGGAGCTGAACATAATCGTGAAAGGCGACGTGGACGGCTCAATCGAGGCCCTCTCCGACTCGCTCATCAAGCTCTCCACCGAGGAGATTCAAGTCAACGTAATCCACAAAGCCGTGGGCGAGATTTCGGAAAGCGACGTGGCTCTGGCCGCCGCTTCCAATGCCATTATCATCGGCTTCCAGGTGCGCCCGTCGGTAGCCGCCCGCCGCGAGGCCGAGCGTGAAGGCGTGGAAATCCGCCTCTATTCGGTAATCTACCAGGCCATAGAGGAGGTGAAGGACGCTATGGAAGGCATGCTCGCCCCCGATGTGAAGGAAGAGGTGATCGGTACCGCCGAAGTGCTCCAGACTTACCATATATCCAAAGTGGGCACCGTTGCCGGATGTATGGTGCGCGAAGGCCGCATCAAGCGTTCTGCCAAGGTCCGCCTTATCCGCGACGGCATAGTGAAGTACACCGGCGCCCTCGGATCGCTCAAGCGTTTCAAGGACGATGTGAAAGAGGTCGTGTCGGGCTACGACTGCGGTCTCAACATAACCGGGTACAACGACATCAAGGAAGGCGACTTCATCGAATGCTATGAGGAAGTGGAAGTAAAGAAGACGCTCTAAGCGAGCTTCGCCATGTCCACCGCCCATATCAGCATAGGATCTAATCTCGGCGACCGCGCCGCACTCATAGAGCGCGCGGTCGCCGCCATATCCGCCCGGTTCGCGGTCACGGCCGTGTCCCGTCCCGTGGAATCGGAGCCGTGGGGCTACAGCTCGCCGCATCCGTTTATCAACGTCGGGGTTAACATCGAAATCGGCCCCGGCATGACTCCGGAGACACTACTTGATATACTGCTTGAAATTCAGAACAGCATAGACAGTTCGGCTCACCGCAATACCGATGGGTCATACGCCGACCGCGCCATCGACATCGACCTCATCTGCTACGGTTCCGTCGCCACGCCCCCCGACGCCCATCCAGCGCTCCCCCACCCCCGCATGCATCTGCGCGAATTCGTCCTCATTCCGATGATTGAAATCCTCCCCACCTGGCGCCATCCCCTCCTCGGCCTCACTTCCGCCCGGCTCCTCCACCGGCTAAGCCCTTCCACCCCGTAGGTATGCTCCCCGGAGCCCCCGCCCTACAGGCAAGACAGCCGCATGTACACAGCTTCACCATGCTACAGCCCCACATCAGCCTGCCAACAAACAAATGCCGCCCCCCCGTTCCCGGAAGCGCGGCATCCCTTTTTATATAGGGCGGCATCACGGACCACCCCGTGTGTTTCTCTCAAAGTTCACATATCTTGCCCATCGCGATTTTGGTACCTGTGCTCATTTCATATATCTCAAATGCAAAGGGATGGTCCAGGAAGAAATCAATTACCTCCGGAGGCGGACCCGGAGCCGTAATATCACCCGGCTTCCCCGAGGAAGATGATTCGGCCTTGTATGCCACACCCTTCTCATCAAGTTCAAACATTGAACTTTGATTCGTACCCCACAAACTGAATTCATTCTCAGTAGCACCCGAATAATCGCCATTCCCATTCAAAGCCTCTTCAAGCCCGATTGAGCGGAGTAAATCCAAAAATTCAATGTTTGACGCAAGAGAAAACTTTGGTAGTTTTAAATTCACAGTACGGTTGTATGGTTCTCCAAGAGTCATGTCTTCAACTGCTTCGTCAACCGTGCATCCTTCATCAGGCTTGATAAGATGAAGCACAAAACCACCATTGCCAAAGCTTAAAATTGCCCTAAGGCTTTTTGAATGTGCGTAAACCCTTGCATCTTCTCTGGTTTGACACATCATAGGAACCCGTACAACCTTTCCTGACTGACAGTAGAAATTATCCTGCTTCGTCTTTGATTTATCGAATTCAAATGTCCATCCTTGTTTGAACCTCATTGAACCAAGGAAAAAGAAATCTTCTGTTGGGGCATATTGCAGATATTCTTTCATCTCTCCTCCGGTAGCCTCAGCGAACCACTCATTGACAGCATTCTTTGCCTGCTCTGACTTTTTTGTGTATGCAAATGTCGGCGTGGAATAATAATCTCTTAGAGTATTTACATAATTTTCCTTCAGTTGAAGGTCGTTGCCGTACCACATCGAAGTTGACAACTGATATTGTGCTTTGACATCGGTCTGTGGTATTTCCTCTATCAGCGTTCGGTAAAGCTGATTCAGCCTATCCAGCGACGGATTAGAAATCCCGGGGAGAAGAACGTCGGTAAACAGCTTGCGTGTCTGTCCGGATGCTCCATTGGCCGCCATAGACAGATTGATATGCAGAGCCAAAGGCGAAAAAATAAAGTTTTTATCCTTGTATTCCAGATCTGCATTCATGGCATGCCAAAGATTCTCTGAGAATATGCGTGAGGCCTTCACATATTCACCTTCTTCACTATCAAGGGTAATCCATTTATTAGGAGCATAATCATTACCATCCGGTTCGTCCGAATCGCTACACGACGGCAAAAGAATGCCAACGAGTAACAAGGCTCCTAAAAGGGCTACATACTTAATTGTTTTTCTCATATCCAAACTATTTTACTGGTTATCATTTAGGTCGTATCATTGGAACAAATCGCTGATTATTGGGATATTTAATTCCGGTAATCTTACCGTCAAAATAATGGTACCAGCCATCTCCGCCGTTTTTACCATTACCCATGTTCATGTGGAAATAATCAGGGAGTATGGCGGATTCCTCTTTACTGTAGTAATTGAAACTTATGTCAAAGTAACCGGTCTCTTCGTCGTAGCCCAGATCAATCATCGGTGACTTAACGGCAACTACCGAGATAACACCGGGAAACCTTCGCTCCTGATAACCGTCGCAGACCCAGGCATGACCGTCACTGCCTTCACCTCTCATATAGAAAGGATTGTTTCCCTTTATCATGCTGCTCATCAGGGACAACGAAACAGTATTATAGGAAGCATTGAGGTATCCAAGTTTTTGTATGCCAACCACGTCATTCCCCGGGGATACTGATGTTTTCCCCTCTTTAAAGTCAGCTTTGCAATAATCACTTATATCACCCATCAGTTCATAGAGGTTCATTGCCAGACCATTGGCAGCATCATCCAACAAATTATCCCATTTGTATTTCGTCGGGAAACGGTGGTAATTAGCTATCTGTGCAATTGCTATCGGAGCACAACCGGCTACTTTTTTATTAATATTTAATTGTCTATAAACCGGAACAACATTGTACGGTGCTTCCTGGTGCCATTGTGTGGCCAATAAAGGACCGGTGATGTTAAGCTTCTCCTCCTTTATGAAACACAATGAGACTTCCTCAATATTATATTGGGGATTACTCCACTGGGAGGCATCTCTGAATAGGGCTTCATATTCGCTGTCGGGCAGACGGTAACGGGCTGCCGTGATGTTGCCCGCACAATTCCAGCCTGCGGCTTTCATTTTTGCGATTTTCTTGTTCATCTTCTCCTGCATTTCCATGCTTATGGACCGCGACATTGCTGAGACCGGTTCCGGCTTCTCATATAATGCCCAGTTCAGGGCATTTATGCGCAGAAGAGAGTCCTCAGGAAGCTCCGACAATGCCATGACTGACATTTTCAGGCCTTCCAGCAGGTCGGATGTAGGCTCCGTCTCTCCTGTAGGAAAATTGCCGGTTTCCGAGTAAGCCAGGACCGGGGGCGCCGACTTGGTGGCGCTGACAATGACAAACCCTCCCTCGCCGGGCCAGTTGATGACATGCAGCAATTCTTTTCCTGTCTCCGGATCCGTCACGGTCTCCGTATGAGGCAGTGCAAGGATTTGCGACCGGCTATGGCCCGATTCTTTTCCCATGAAGGCCATGGCGACTTTTACTGCATCCGATGAATCAACGGTTTTAGACCGCGAATCAATCAGAAGTCCTGATGTCGCATCCTCCTCCACAGGACAGATCTCCGGCACACGCTCCTTCGGAGATTCATTCGTGCATCCCGCCAGTACAGCGGTAAGCAACATGCAAAGAAGTTTTTTCATTTTACATTTTTATTGGTATTTAGATATTTGGACGTTACTTTTCGGCGTCATCCTCTCAAATGAAAACGGCGTTCTACTCTAACGAGTCAGAAAAAGGCGAAAGACTGCATGAATCCCTCGGATTTTAACCCTATTTAACATTTGCAAGATAATTCTGACTCCGAGGGGACGGAAACAATGAGATACCGCGCCCCCGTTCCCGGAAGCGCGGCATCTCATTTTATATAGGGCGGCATCATGCGCCACCCCGTGCGTTTCTCTCAAAGTTCACATATCTTGCTCATGGCAATCACGGCACCGGTACTTGTTTCACGGATTATAAAGCCGAAGGGATGGTTCAGATTAAAATCGACAGTAGATGGTGGAATATAATCTCCAGGCATATTTATACTTGAGTATGTTTCAACTTTAGTCCCCTTCTCATCTACTTCTATAAGGGTTTTCTGGATAATCTTATCTATCTTCAGTATGTTATCTGTCAGATGTGTTAATCTTCCAAAACCATCTAAAGCTTTTTCTACACCCATTGATTTTAATACATCCATAAAATCGACTTCATGGGTAAATTTGAATTTGGGCATAGAAAGAATTATTCTACAATCATACGGTTCCCCAACTCCGGCACTGACCGCCTCCGACACGTCAAAGTTCTCTAAAGGCTTATATAGCTCCATAACGAAAGCGCCATTACCATAAGGAAGACGAATCATCCATGCTTTTTCTGATGCAAATACTTTTCCTGTGAATGCATCATTGAGCATCTCGACCTTGGATGTATTACCCGACTCGGAATAAAACCAGTTCTCCTTGGTTTTGGATGAATCAAACGGACGTGACCAAGTATGATGAAAACAGAGGGAATTAATAAACAGTACATCCCCCTCAGGCAAAACCTTAAAGACTTCACCCATCATTCCGTCTGTTGTCTTTGAAAACCACTTATTGATGTCATTTAAAGCATCTGCAGTATTTGGCGTGAATCTGAAAAGTATCGATCCATAACATTGCGTGCGATCTCCAAATGACTGCTTTAATTCTATATTCCGGTCAACCCATACAGAAGAAGCAATTTTTATTTTAGCCTTGGTATCTGTACTCGGAAGATCCTGAAGGAGCTTATGATTTAATTCATTTAATTTCTCAATCGTGCCTTCCCCTCCAAAATCAGGCAATAAAACATTTATCAATTCCTGCTGGGACTCTCCATCTGCTGCATTTGCCAGCAGTGATAAGTTCATTTGTAGAGACAGGGGAGAAAAAACAAAATTTACTGTTTTAGGTTCCGACTGATTCAGTTGCGACCAAAGGTTATCGGCAAATTTATTTGTCGCTTGCAGATAATCTAACTGGAAGGCCTCCAATTCGATTTTTCTTAAAGGAGCTTCTCCCGCTGTCTGGGGCTCGTCATTACTGCATGAGGCTATTAACAACGAACAACTTACAGCAATACTTATCCAGATATATTTTTTTTCAAAAATCATAATAACAACTATTTTAAGGTTTAACTGGCACTATCATGTTAAGGTTATCCTTATAACCGGCAACAGATCCGCCATATATATTAAAAGTATACCAGGCGTCGCAAACTCCTTTGGCTCCCATGTTCATATGGAAACAGTCAGTATACGATGCATAGGCATCATACGACGGGTTCTCTCCTACATACTTAATAGCGTAATCGTAATATGGATCACCCGGGTCTTGATCTAATAGCATTCCGGGATTTCCACTTTCGGAATAGGCCAATAATGGCTCCGTCATTTTCGATGCGCTTACTATCGCGAAACCTCCGTTATCCCCATGATTGACGATATAAAGCAGCGGATTGCCCGAAGCCTCGTCAGTGATTGTAGTGACAATCGGGTAAGATGAGCCTCCCCCTGTACGGCTTGACGACCCCGTCGCACGTTTTTGGAACAACATTGCGACCTTAGCCGCATCAGAAGAATCAAGGGTCCGCGACTGCGGATCAATCAGCAGTCTGGCATCGGCTGCCGGCTCAACCGGACAGGTCTCAGGCTCATGATTTACAGGAGATTCATTCGTGCATCCCGCCAGCACAGCGGTAAGCAACATGCAAAGAAGTTTTTTCATTTTACATTTTTATTGGTATTTAGATATTTGGACGTTACTTTTCGGCGTCATCCTCTCAAATGAAAACGGCGTTCTACTCTAACGAGTCAGAAAAAGGCGAAAGACTGCATGAATCCCTCGGATTTTAACCCTATTTAACTTTTACCAGGTCATCCTGACCCCGAGGTGGGAAACAATGAGATACCGCGCCCCCGTTCCCGGAAGCGCGGCATCCCATTTTTTAATGTGCTCCTCTTAAAGATTAAAAATTCTACCAAGCATTAATATCATTTTATCGTCAGTAATCTGGAACGCGAAAGGCCCGTTGATTGAGATCTGTTTTGAACCTCCAATCAGCTCTCCGCCTCGACTCATTTCGGCGGCACTTACCTGAGTGGAATTAAAACCGGACTCATTGAATTCAATCTTACTTGCCTGTATCAGTCCATCCAACCTGGCATCTCCCGATGAAATCATTCGCGGCAATTTCAGGGACGGATCACAAATGCTTCCTATGCCAAGGGCTTCTCCACAGTCTCTTATATCAAACCGGGATTCAACCGTAAAAGAAGGTATAGTAAGAGCGACATTATAATATGGAGCGGAATAAGGTGGAGTTCCTTCTATATATTCCCCATCAAACACATTGGAAAGGTTTTTATCCGCCCCCTCATTGGGTATTGCCAGAATGAGCTGTAAGCCGGTTTCACGTCCGCCTTCTCCCAATGACACCTTAATGATTTCGGCTGTAGTTGTCCGTGTCCACGGAACCTCCATAAGATAAGTTGAAAGCATTTCCACTTTCTTCTCTTCACCGTCGGCATTTACAAACTTACCGTCATCAATTTTATAGAATTGACGGGCTGGAGAAGACGAAAAAGAGAATAAATTGCTTAAGACCAGTGAGGCCGGATTCTTTTCCGAGAGAATATCGGCAATCATTCCCGAGGATTCTGCTGAACACCATTCATTGAATGCTGACGAGATATCATTTTCCCGGCACATTTTACCATAATATTTCGATATGGTTTTCCCAAAGTCTGCATTCAGATTGATATCTTCAGCGCACCACAGCGAATTTTTAACAATTGTTTTTGATTTGAAATCCAATCCTTGGAGTTCTTCAGCAAATTCCTTGTTAAACCTATTCAGATCCTCCAGAGTAGAATATACTTCTAATTCAGAATCGACCGGTAACAATAGATTTTCCAATTCCTCTTTGGCTTTTCCTTCCACTCCGTTAGCAAGCATGGAGAGAGTCATTGTGACACCAACCGGAGAAATAACCAAATTCTGGTTTTCCAATTTATTATTGGTAGTCTCAGCCTCCCATAACCGCTTTCCGATATAAGAGGTCAATCTGTAGGAAAAAAAATATTGCTTCAACTCCCAGTGTTCTTCAGAGTCCTCAGGATTGTCTGGGACGTGATCACTGCATGAAAATGTGGTTATGGCCAATAAAACCGCAACAAGACTTACTGCGATAAATTTAATCCAATTTATATTCTTCATTTTTTATCAAAGTTCTGAAATCTTGCCCATAGCCACTATGACATTTGTGCTCGTTTCGCGTATAACAAACCCAAACGGATGATTAAGATTGAAATCAACATCTTTAGGTGGTGCTGTTGAAGTCGCACCGGAGATTGTAGTTACAGACACGACCTTTGTCCCGTTCTCGTCGATTTCAATTTTTGATTTCTGGAATATTTTCTCAATCATCAGTTTTGTATCAGACATCCCGGAATAATCGGCCATCTCATCAAGCGCGTGCGAAAGTCCCATGCTCTTCAGAACTTTTTTGAAATCAATCTCCGATTCGAGATTGACCTTAGGCAAGCCTAAGTTGATATTCCGGTCGTAGGAAACACCGACACCGGCACTCACAGCCTCCGCTACGGTATAACCTTCAAGAGGCTTATATAATTCCATAACAAACGCTCCGTTGCCATACGGACGGCGTACCATCCATGCCTCGTCGGTCACATACACTTCACCTTTAGAGCCGGTTCCCCAATATTTGTT
>LUJP01000055.1 GCA_001689535.1 Bacteroidales bacterium M5 | reverse complement strand
AACAATCGTTATGAAACACCCTCTTAAACAGTTTTACCCGTGAAGGGGATAAAGCGCTTTATGCATTGACCCATGCTAAAGCCAAGATGTATATGGGGCATTCGCTTGTAACGGACACGGTTATCCCGGTTGCTGTCGAATTCTTTAATGCCAAAGGTGATACAATATTATATATTGAATCTGTTATAGCCCAGGCGTATCATCTGCGTTCTATGGAGTTAAAAGATGAGGCGTTCTCATATATCGATTCCATAGCCCAGACCATGCCTGAAAATATCCAGAAAAACCTTTATCAGGAACTTTTAGGTTTTTCGTTCTCCGATAAAGACTATGTCCGGTCTCTGGATATAATAGACCGACAGATACGATTAGCGGAAGATGACAGGGAACGTCTTAATTTTGAGATAAAGAAGATTATACCTCTTATCTCTCTGGGTAGAAGCATTGATGCCGTTGAGGTATGCGACTCTCTTTTCGCATTGTCTGAAGCTCCTGAGAAGGGTTCGATGGAGTGGTTGTACATGCGCATAAACTATGCAGCCGCACTTGGAGAACGTCGTGAAACCTCTGTAAAGGCGGTGGAGATTATAAAAGATGCCATTGAACGGATGAATGGCGCCCCAGCTGAAAAGCTTGCCGAATTATATGTGCCCATGATAAATCTCCAGATTAATTCGGGAAATATCAAAAAAGCTGTAGAGTACGCAAATCTTATTGACAGCCTTAACATTGATTTGTTTGACAAGGACCCGGTAGTCGGTTCTTATCTTGAATTTCTAAAGATTGTGCTTGATTACGAACATAACGGCGCACTCTCGCTATGCAGGCTTTCCAACACAGCCCATTCGCTCAGACGTGTAAGCAATGACCTTGAAATAAAGCGTAAGGAACGTGATGATGCACTGGAAACCTCGTATGATTTAAGTCGCCGTAACTACGAACTCACCATAGAGCGCCAGCGTTTGTGGCTGTTTATAATAATAACTGTGCTAATAGCGCTTATGGCAGTCGGAATAGTTTATTTGGTTTCGCATCGGCGTAGGCAAAAACTTATCGAGGCGGAAGAACGGATTGAGGCTTTAGAACAGCTTGCAAATGTCGCGACAGTTTCATCTGCAGACGACAAACAGGTGCTTCTTAAAAAGGTTCTTTTGCAACATATAGGCATAATACGGACATTTGCCGACTCGCCGACCTCTCAAAATCAGGAAGCCCTGAAGAAAATAAGTAATGTAGGGAATTTCGAATCCGGCACCGAAACTTTAGTTAACTGGACAGAGCTTTATCCGGTGATAGATGAGTTGTATGATGGCTTCCATGCCAAACTCATCAATGATTATCCCGGGGTATTCTCAGAAAGAGAGATTCAGATTCTATGCTTGTTGCGGGCCGACTTCTCTACAAAGGAAATTGGTGTCCTTATCCAGCAGACATCAAACTCGATTTATGTGAGCAAAACTTCAATCAGGAAGAAGCTGAATTTGCCTCCAAAAGACGATTTCATAGCCTTTCTGACGGCTTCATTCCGACGTTAAGGGGCAAATAAGGCCATTTAAGGCTTTTGTGGAATTAACTTGCTGTGAACCTGCTGATTGCGTTTTAGATTTAAGGTAATTTTGTTGGTGATTAAGTAGGCTTGGATGCAGTCTTCACTTTAACTTTGCAGAGTGAAAGTTCAAAATCCAAGTGATATGAAAAAGCCAATATTAATCTTCGTAGCAGCTTTGATATGGCTGCCGGCAAGTGCCCAAAAGGAGCGTCAGCTTCAGGAAGTGTCAGTAATAGCATCCCGAACCACAAACAATGCGGAAGGATATACCACCAACCTCAGAGGCACTGATATTGTCAAAGGAAAACCGGCCGTTGATGTGCTTCCGTTCCTGCCTAATATTTCACGGGAAAACGGCAATTTTAAAATCAATGGTCTTGCCGTAAGTGAAATCTATGTGGACGGTGTGAAGCTCTCCAATCATTCGGAGCTTGACAACATACCGGGTGAAATGATAGACAAAGTTCAGGTGCAGTATCTTGCGGGAGCCGATCAGAATGCTGCAATAAGCGGCGGAACTATCAGGATAACACTTCGCCGTCCCCCGGAAGGCGGATTCTATGGCAGTGTTACTGCAAATGCAGACTGGTACCGTTCATGCGGTTTCGGCAATGAAGGAGTGGGAGGTATGTTCAACTATCGGTATAAGAATCTCAGTGTCTATGACAATCTGTATATCGGCGCCTCCAAGATGGAAGAAAATGCCGAACAATGGCAGACAGGACCGGATTTACAGAATTTTATAACTGAATCTACAAAATCAGAAGGATTCGATTTCCGCAACCGCCTAAGTCTTACACAACAGTTTAATTCCGGCGCTCAACTTGGGGGCAGTTATCTTATTTCAATGCACGGATCGAGACCGACATCATTTTCCATATCAGATAATGTGGTTTCTGCCATAGACAAACGCATCAACACGACAGCACAGGAAGGCACTCTGAAATTCAGCCTTCCTCTCAACAAAAGAGGAGCTGCGATGGAACTCATTGCGGATTATTTTAACCGCAACAGCAATGAACACGCCGATTACAGCATGGAAAACGATGCTGTTGGCGCTACTTATGACAAGAGCAATCTCAATCTGTGGAAATTCAAAGCTGATTTTCGTTATCCCCGTAGCCGCAGGCTTTCATGGAAATTCGGAGCCTCGGTTCAATGGATTTCTTCAACATTCACTCCATCAGCCACTCAGGAAAACGACTGGTTCAATGTCAGCGAAATATCCACCCAGGCAGCTGGATTTACTCCTATTGTCTATACTACCGCACAAGGCCTGTTCTGGAAATTACGCTACAGTACCGGCTTAAACTGGCAACTCAATCGGATAAGCTACGAAAACAGAGACTCCGGCGTAAAGAACCATAATACCCAGTGGGCCATCAATCCCACAATGCAGATTATGATGCCTTTCGGCTCTAAGATAAATCATGCTCTGATCCTCAATTACAAAAGGACTTTGAGTGATGTCCCTTACTCGGCTATATCTTCCGTAATCAACTGGGACAACGCATATAGTTATACTGTGGGAAATCCTGATTTGAAAGCGCAATCCACAGATATGGTCATGGCTAGCTTATCACTGTTCAAAAACAAGATAAACATAACTGCTCTGTATGCTCATGTTCATGATCGCATCTATTGGCAGACATTTCAAAGCGAGGAGAATCAGGAAGTATTCTATACGAAGCCGGTGAACATATCAGGGCAGGGTGTATGGGGTTTCGGAGCTGAATGGATAGAAGCGCCTGTGAACTGGTGGCAATTCAAACTGTCGGGCCGCATTGAAATAACACCGGAAAATATCACCATCGCCAATATTCATTATGATAAAACCAGGTTAAAGGAATATTTCTATTTCAACAATAATTTCAGAATCTCGAATGGCTGTGGAGGTATGCTCAATATAAATTTTGAGCCTACATATCGATCTCTCGATCGTACTTATCATGCTGTTTACAACGTAAGCGGACAGATATATAAATCATTCCTGAAGGATAATCTTCAGATTGCTGTTGATTTCACGCCTGTAGGATATCGTCGCAAGCTTGACAGATATGCCGGAAGGAATAGGGTTTCTTATAAATACACCACTCCAGTGCAATATGTAGGATTATCGTTTACATGGAACTTCTCTGGAGGACGCCAAGTAGATGTTAATGTGGTTGAAGGAATCCAAAATTATCACGAAACTAAAGACATTAGATAACTATGAAATCATTAACAGTATTATTTTTGACAATTCTCATTGTTGCCAGTGCTTGTTCATGCACTGGCAGAGAAACATCAACAGAAAAGGAAATTCGTGAACTTAAACGCGACAGTATAGAACTTGCCGAAGAGGAAGCTGAGATGCGTAAGGAATACGAGGACCTCAAACAGGAGTATCAAAGAGAAAAGGCCGCTTTTCAGCTTGAACATAAAGCTTTAGAAGCAAAAAAAGTAGTTAAGGAGATTAAAGCCGATACCATTATATTGATTGAATAAAAACAGCTCATACATAGATCAACGCAAGCAACTCCGGCAGTGATGTCGGGGTTGTTTGTATTTGAATTATACTTGAATTTTTCGTAAAGTCACGAGTATTATTTTGA
>LUJP01000029.1:2248-17580 GCA_001689535.1 Bacteroidales bacterium M5 | reverse complement strand
TAACAGTTGTTATGAAACACCCTCTAAGACTTTCATCTATGTTTTCAAAGACAACGTCCGAGGAACGTTGACCGTATATGACAAGGCCGGAATGACGGAAAGAGGAGTATATGAGGAGCCGTTTTCCGAGCTCACCTGGGAAACAGGCGATTCCACAAAAAACGTCCTCGGCTATGAATGCATCATGGCAACCACAGATTATCACGGCAGGAAATGGACGGCATGGTTCGCACCGGAAATTCCCGTACACGACGGTCCATGGAAACTGCGGGGACTTCCGGGACTCATTCTCGAAGCCACTGACGACAAAGGCCATCACCGCTTTGTGGCCGAAGGTATCGAAGAATCAGACAAGCCCATGTATCCTGTATATTCGCAAAACGAATATGACCGAATGAAACGGCTCGACATGCTGCGCAGTCTGAGAAACTACAGAGACAACTCCCATGCCATCTCCAAAGCCGCTACAGACGGAATGCTCGACCTGGGACCTGACGCCCCCACTCAGAACGAATATGATTACCTCGAAACCGATTACCATCAATGAGACTGATTATCGCATATCTCCTATTACTGTTTGCGGCCGTGAGCGCGATGGCTCAGGTCAATGTGTCGGGAACGGTTGTTGACAAGGAAAACCGCGAGCCGCTCACCGGCGCATCCGTCATCATCAAAGGCGCCGACGGTAAAATCAAGAAGTTCAGCACATCGAAAAAGGACGGCGCGTTCGCCATGTCAGTCCCTTCAGTGGCAGGGTGCCGTCTGGAAGTGTCGATGATGAGCTTTGCCAAGAAAACCATACCTCTCGAAGGCGCCACATTTCCTCTCACCGTAGAGCTTGAACCGGGCTCTACCTTGCTAAAAGAGGTGACTGTGAAGGCCGACCGCATACGCGAACAGGGTGACACCATAACATACAATGTGGGAAGTTTCGCCCAGCAGCAGGACCGTTCGATAGGCGATGTGCTCAAACGAATGCCCGGCATCAACGTGGAGAAATCCGGCAAGATCCAGTATCAGGGCGAGGACATCAACAAGTTTTATATAGAAGGTTCCGACCTGCTTGGCGGTAAATACGGCATAGCCACCAACGGAATCAACCATGACGATGTGGGCGCGGTGGAAGTGATGGAAAACCACCAGCCCATGCAGGTGCTGTCAGGCATCTCATTTTCCGACAAGGCCGCTATAAATCTCAAACTCAAAAACAAGGCCAAAGCCACATGGACCGTACACGGCGACGCCGGAGGAGGATGGTCGTGGCAGCCAGAGGGAGCGTTATGGGACGGAGAGGTGTTTGCAATGGCGGTAATGCCTAATTTCCAGAACATCTCCACGTTCAAGGCCAACAATACCGGAGAAGACCTTTCGTCGCAGACCACTGACTTCTTCGCCTCACGCCGCGGCACGTCGCTGAGCCCCTACGTGAGCGTGTCGCTTCCGGGAGTGCCGAATCTCAGCCGCAGGCGCACGCTCTTCAACCGTTCGGCTCTTGTCTCCACAAATTCGCTTTGGAAACTCGGGCGCGGGGAAGTAAAGGCGCAGATAGACTATTCGTTCAACCGCGTGACTTCGGAAGCCGCGAATATAACGACGTATTTTCTGGATGGAGCCGCCAACCGGGTAATCACTGAAAACCGCGATGGCCGTGACCGTTCCCACTCCCTGTCGGGCAAGTTCATCTACGAGCTTAACCAGAAGACGGCCTTCATAAACAACACGCTGAAGACAAACATTGACTGGGACGATGTTCGCCTGGGTGTGACCGGCTCGCTGCCCAACACGCAGACCGCCTCCCTCCCCGACTATTATGCGGGCAACGATTTCAAACTCATCAAGCGTTTCAACGAAAAGCATCTCGTGACATTCACAAGCAAGAACGAATGGGAATCAATGCCGCAGACGCTTACCGTAGCGATGGCCGACGGCTCGATGCGCCAGAGTGTCAAGGAACATGCGTTTCACACAAACGAGAGCGCGGCCTACGCGTTCTCCATCAGCGGTATCACAGTGAGTCTGGAAGGAGGCATAAAAGGTTATCTGCGTAGCATGCGTTCGGACGCAACCGGGCTTGAGAAAGGGTCTGATCAGCCTGACTTGTCGGGTCTGACCGGAAATATGACGAATGTGGTCAACACCAACTTTCTCACTGTGTATGCCCGGCCGAAATTCGAATATTGGGTGAAGCGCGTGAACTTTACGCTCAGCGCCCCGGTGAGTTTCTCGCACTATGCCTTCGACAAGGCCCTTGCCAACCGAAACGAAGTGTATTTCTCACCGTCTATAAGTATGGACTGGAAGCCCAACAACCGCTTTTCCGTGGGACTGGACGGCGGTACGGGCCGATCGCCGATGGATCTGAGCATGATACAGCCCGGCTACGTGATGACGAACTACCGCTCGTTCCGCCGGGGTGTTGACAACTTCTATAACTCCACATCGCAGAACCTCTCCGCCAACCTCTCCTACAAGCACACCCGCCGCGGAGTGTTCGCCAACGCCTACGTGATGCAGTCGTGGAGCCACAACCCCTATACTCTCGCACAGCAGCTTTTCGGAGATTATATAGTCTATTCCTATACCGACGCAAAAAGCGACGGGAAGATGCTGATGGCGAGCGGAAACATAGGCAAGACTCTCGATTTCATGCGCGGCAGCGCCAATGTCAACGGCTCGTTCAGCCGCAGCGAGCACCATCTCATCTCGGAAAACCAGGCGGTAAACTCCACCGGCACGTCGTGGTCGGCCGGCGCGAAAATCAACGGCGCTCCGCTCCGGTGGCTGAGTTTTGACTACCGCATAGACTTCTCGTCGAGCCGCCTGGCCATGAATGGTACCAACGCCTCATGGCTCGGAAGTATGGAAAACGAGCTGCTGCTCAACATCATGCCGCAAAGGAGATGGGAATGGCACATAAACGGAGAGCATTACCGCAATGAGCTTACCGCCAATCAGTTCAAGAACGTGTTTCTGCTTGACACCAAACTGATATTCAAGCCGGGCAAGCGCCTGGAATTCTCTGCCACACTGAGCAATATCTTCAACCAGCGCACCTATAATTATACCACTTACAATCAGCTCAATTCTTTCGAGAGCCAGCGGCGCCTCCGCGGCCGCGAGCTCCTCTTCTCGATATCCCTCAGAAAATAAACCGAAATGACTGACCGGCACAGATTCAGAGCGCAATGGCATGACTACAATGACGGAATATATTTTGTCACGATTTGTAGCCATGAAAAGAGGCATGCGTTCGGCCACATCAGAAATGGGAAAATGTTATTCAGCAAACTCGGAGAGATAGTGTCGCAGTCATTGGAATCCATACCGCTTCATCATCCCCATGCGGAAGTGTACAATTACGTAGTGATGCCCAACCACGTACATTTGGTGATATCGGTACAGACGCGATACATCGCGTTCCCCCAAACCGATGACACCATTAAATCCCTCAATTCCAATTTCGGTTGCCTCAAACCGCCTAAACATAGTGAGGCCTGTGAGGACTTTCACCACAACTGCAGTCTTGCTACGATAATAGGGTCTTTCAAGGCGGCGGTGACGAGACAGGCGAATCGGCAATGCGGACGCGATGTATCGCGTCCCTACTGGCAACAACGTTATCATGAACATATTATTCGGGACCAACGGGCTTTTGATAATATTATGAATTATGTTGATAATAATGTAAGGAGCTGGGCGTCTGATTGCTTTAACGAATGATAAATAGACCAATATGAAAAGAATATTCGCATTCCTTATTATGTGTCTTGTGGTGATTGCCGCGCTTGCTCAGGGCGACATGCTGCGCATCGGGTATGAGCATCATCTTAAGGTTTATAAGGATAAGACGAAGGAACGGATTGACAAGTATATTCTTCATACCGATTACAGCAACTCGGTATTTTACAATCCGAGCACATATTTCCTCGATAAGTCGGCGCACGACGATGCGGCCAGAACGGCCTACGGTCAGATGGCGTCGGCCATGCAGGCCAAGGGTCAGGGAGGACTGGTGCCAAGCAGGACTGTAAGCACCTACGTGTTCAAGCGATTCGACGACAAATCGCTCCGCGTCTATGTGGACAGCAACGAGGAATACATCTGGTACGACGAGCCTTTCGATGAAATGGAATGGGAAATTGTCAGCGACTCAACCCGCACGGTGTTGAACTACGAATGCCTGATGGCCCAAACGGATTACCACGGCAGACACTGGACAGCATGGTTCGCTCCGGAAATCCCGGTTCATGACGGCCCGTGGAAGTTCAAAGGATTGCCCGGCCTGATTCTGATGGCGGAGGATTCAACCGGAAGCCACAAGTTTGTGGCCAACGGACTGGAATATACCGGCGAACAAATGCCTGAGATGGAAGTGCCGGAGCGTTACAGCCGCGGTGACCGCCGCGACTTTCTGAAACTCTCGTCTAAATCATTAGAAAGAACCATCAATGAAATAAAGGCACTGTACCCCGGTGCAAATATAAAATTTCAGGTTGCCGGAGGCGATGAGTTAGACCTGAATGGATTGTCGGACTACATGTCGACTCTCGACCCCGCTTTCAAAGGGCTGGAAACAGATTATTAAACAGACCATTAATAAGATTATGAAGAGAACTATTGCAATTCTTTCCATCGGCTTTGCGGCATTTGCCGCATCTGCTCAGCAGACAGCCGATATCCATGTGAGCTACAATTCCAACGGGCGTAACTGGACCACCGATTCAATCGAGACCACACTGATGTCACTGCTCGCCAACGCCGGGCAGGCAAAGTATTTCAACGATATCAGCCTCTGGAACGACTCACTGAACTCGACTCCCAAAGGCAAGGCAGAGCTAAGAAAGATAATCATGGCCACGTGTATGACCCAGAATCCCGACGGAAGCATATCCTTCGATATGCGCAAAGGGCCGGTAAAGAAGGTCGACACATACGTATTCACCGATCTTGGAGGCAATTCTCTGCACTATTATTCCAAATTCGGCGACGAGCAGGGATATTACGACGAGCCTTTCGACGAGATGCAATGGGAGATAACCGACTCCACCACGAATATACTCGGCTACGAGTGCATCATGGCCACAACCGATTATCACGGACGCCGATGGACGGCATGGTTCACGCCCGACGTTCCGGTGCCGTTCGGCCCCTGGAAATTACGCGGACTGCCAGGACTTATCCTCAAGGCCACCACTGACAACGACCGCAGCTTTGTAGCCACAGGGCTTGAGAAATCCGACCGCCAGATTACCCCCATGTATTCTCCCGAGGAATACCAGAAAAAAGACCGCAAGAAGGCTCTGGCCGAACACGAATACTTCAAAAATAACAGCGAGTCCATAATCAGGGCAAAGTTCGGCGGCAAAGTCCAGTTCACCGACGAATACTCCAACCGCCCGAAATACGACGCGGCCCGCTACGCCGACGAACCCGACTACAAATAACCCAGTATCCCGACTAAAACCGGTCATCATATGAAGTAAACAATCGCACTCCTTATTCTGGGGCTTGCCGCGACGGCCACAAGCGCACAGAGCGTTTCTGAACAGGATGTTCTGAGGACCACTGCCGATAAAGTTGCGGTGATTCTTGACGGCAAGCCGCTGAATGGAGGCTGGAGTGTGCTGTACGGCACGGAGGTCGACCCGCTTGAGACAAAGGCGGCCGAAATAGTTTTCGCTTCCGATATCGACACCCTGAAGATTGAGCTTGGTGTATGGGAGTCAAGAGACTTCTCAATACTTTCGGCCGACGGTAGAAAAGGACCCGTGAAAGTGATATCCACGGCACGATTCCCGATGTGACGGTTCCTGCCGCCGAAGCTCTCGACAAAGCCCTTCAGATAATCAAAAAGAAAAAACTTAAATGAATTTCCGGTAATAATCGCATTTTTATTGTCGGCATCTGCCGCAATGGCGCAGACGGCCGACATCGAGGTAAGCTACACCGCCTGGGGCCCCAACATGGAGAACGGTCAGGTGGATGTAAAGAACTCATTTGTGCTGCTGGGAGGACGCAAAAAGATAACCAGCAACTTCGATAAACCGGCATTTGCACCGGAAGCGGTAGTAGACCTGATTGAAACCGATTACAGATAAAACGAATACAGAAATAATATGCGGAATCTGCTCTACATAATAATACTGCTGGTGGCAACCGGCTGCGGGTATTCAAATTCTTATCCGGAGGCACTCGATGAGGCGCAGCGCCTTATGCAGAGCGACCCTTCGGCGGCGCTTTCGCGGCTGAACGGGCTGGATGTGTCGGAGTTTCATGATTCCGCCACGATGGCCCGCTGGGCGTTACTCTACAGCGAGGCGATGGTTGTCAACAAGCTTGCCGCTCCCACTGATACCATTGTCAATATAGCCGTGGACTATTACGGAAGGAACAACCTCACTGCCGAGTTTCAGAAAGCTTCCCGGCTCAAGGCCATGATGGGAGCTGCCGGAAAAAGAGATGATCTTGCCACGGCCCTGTATCTGCAAAAAGAAAAGGAGTTCATGCTCTACCGCGAGCGCACCAGGCGTGAACAGATTATGTTTGTCGGCATAATAACACTTCTTATAGCGGCCGGTGTGATAGCGTGGATGCGCCAGAGAATCAGGATGCAGTCTTTGCAAAACGAAGCGCTTATGGCCGAGGCATCGGGGCTGCGGAGCAGAATTGCGGCAAGCCGGGGCGATGTGAGCCGGTTGGAAACGACCTTGCAGGGGCTTCTTGACAAACGCTTCGACCTTATCGATTCGCTGTGTCAGACCTACTACGAGAGTCAGGGAACCAAGACCGAGCGAAAATCAATTGTGGATAAGGTGAAAAGCGAGATTGAATCGGTGCGCACCGATTCTTTCCCCGAAATGGAAAAGGCAGTGAATGCTTGCCGCAACAACATTCTTGAAGAAATCAAAAAGAGCTGGCCCGACATGAAACCCGACGACTACCGGCTGCTGGTGTATCTGGCAAGCGGATTTTCCACCCGCGCCATCTGCCTGCTTCTGGATGAATCGACCGACGTTGTCTACAAGCGAAAATCCCGCCTGAAATCCCGCCTGAAAGAGCGCTGCGGGAGCCTTGAAAGGGATATTTCGGCTGTTTTCTGACGCCTCGTTCCCAGCGGTCAGACTTTTCAAAACCCACCTACTGACTATAAGCAACTTACAGCATCAACGGTCAGACTATTATTTTGGATTTTCAGGCTCTGTGTGAATAACTTTGCTGCAACAAAATTCACTCACATGAAAGCCAGAACAATATCGATCCTGACCGCGACTCTGATGGCCGCAAGCGGTCATGCACAGAACCATGAAGCTACCGACAGTCTCACCCGTCAGCTGCAGGAAGTGGTGATCACGGCAAAACAGCCTGCAACCCGACTGGTAGGCTCCACGCTCGTATCGACCATTCCGGGCACGAATCTTGCCGACCTCGGCACTGCTCTTGATGTGCTCGCGCAGTTGCCTATGATCAAGGTTGACGATACCACAGTAAGCGTTATCGGAAAGAGCGACATAGAAATCTTCATCGACGGGCGCCCGATGCGCGACAATCAGGAGTTACAGCAGCTGCTTTCATCCAACCTGAAAAAAGTGGAATTGCTCATGGCTCCCGGAGCGGCTTACGCCAGTACAACTGGAGCCGTACTTAAAATCACGACGAGGCGTAATTTCACCGAAGGACTGTCGGTGACCGACCAGTTCCAATTACAACGTAGGCGCAAATGGTCGGTTATGGATTACCTCTCGCTCAGTTACCGCGCCGATGCCTGGGAATTCTTTGTCAACGGAACTATAAACCATAATAATTCACTAAACCGGGGAACCACCACCAATACCCTCTTATTTAACGGGGAGAAAACTGTGGTCGGAAGCAGCCAGAACAGTTCTTCACCCACTACCGTAGGGGTGATAAAAGGCGGGTTCAATTATTCGAAGGGATCACAATCTTTTGGTGCATACTACCGGTACAATCCTGAACGTGGCGACTTCAACAACTCCGGTACGGAGTGGATTGACGATAATCAGACCGTCAGACGCGAAATTGACAAACGCATCCGAGCCCACAGCCACCTGGCCTCGCTATATTACGAAAACCGGTTCGCTGAGAAATATCTTCTTCACTTTTACGGCGATTTCCGCAGGTCAAACGAGAAAAACGACGTTGCGACCACTTACCCCCACTCCAACGATCAGGACGTGAACTCCAACGACCGCCGCACCTCTACCCTGTGGGCGGGAAAGCTATATCTCAACTTCCCTCTATGGAATGGAGAATTCACCGTCGGAACCCAGGACAGTCATACACGGACGTCGCTCGACTACCGGATGCTCAACTCCACCGTGAGCGAATATATCCCCTCGTCGCTTACCGACGCACGGCAGACATCCGCAGCCTTGTTCGCTTCATGGAGCCGCATGTTCGGCAAGTTCTCTCTATCAGCCGGAGCAAGATACGAGTATGTGGATTACGACTTCAAGGTGGATGGCCGGCGCGACGAAAATGTGAGCCGCCGCGACCACCTGCTCACACCAGACCTCTCGGTAGGATATGCATTTAACGACGAATCACAGATAAGCCTCAGCTATAAGATGGCTACCGTCAAGCCTCCGTACTCCCAGCTCACGGGCTCGCTGAATTATACCGGCCTGCATGAGATAGAGGGTGGGAATCCTGCGCTGCACGATGAGCATGCACACGACGTTCAGCTGTTCGGAATGTGGAAAGGCTTCATGCTGCAGGCCGATTACACCCGCGCGCTCGACACCTACGCTTTTGTAAAGCAGCTGTATCCGGACAACAATCTGCAGCTGCTCATGCACCCCGTGAACATCGACGTCTCGGCCCTGAGCATTTATCTGGTCTGGAACCGCCCCATAGGCCGATGGACTCCGAATGTCACCGCCGGAGTCTACAGGCAATGGCTCACGCTCGGCGACACCCGGTATGAGAAACCGATATTCTCCTATTATTTCGACAATATGTTTGCACTGCCTCACGGCTGGCTGATAACCGCCAACATCAACGGAAGTTCCCTGGGCGACATGCACACCAACCGTTTCGGAGCCTCTTGGTTTACGATGGACGCCTCGGTAGGCAAGACCTTTCTCAACAAGGCTCTGACCGTAAAACTCTCCGCCACCGATATTTTCAATACCGCCAACAATGACTGGACAATGAACACATACGGCGTGTTCGTTGACAAGAAACAGAGTTACGACCGCCGCGGCATCTCACTGAACGTCATCTACAATTTCCATCCACGCAAAAGCACCTACAAAGGCACCTCAGCCTCCGAAGCCGAGATGAAACGCCTGTAAAACGCAGGTGAAACGGATTTCGGGAAGCGCGGGGATTTGAGTAACTTCGCGGGCGGAAAAAAATATAGAGTATTATGAAACGACTGATTATTTTCTGTGCCGTGGTGATCGGCGCCTTATACAGCTTTGCCCAGAGCGGTGAAAGCGAGATGACGGCATTACGCAACTGGAATGCCGGAACTCAGGTAAGCGCAGGCTCGGTGGAGAAATTCGGGATAGACCGTTGTTTCACGGAGTCGGAGATAACTCCGGCAATATTCAACCGCATCAAAGGGAAATCGTTTGCTGACGGTTGCACCACCCCGCTTTCCGATCTACGTTATCTCAAAGTGCTGCATACCGATGCCGAGGGCCGTATACTCCTTGGCGAAATAATCTGCAATAAAGAGATAAGCGGCGACCTCCTCGATATTCTCCGCGAGCTTTTCAACGCCGGCTATCCCATAGAGCGCATGACCCTGATAGACAACTACGGGGCCGACGACCAGGCCTCCATGACCGCCAACAACTCCTCGGCCTTCAATTTCCGCTATGTGTCGGGGACGCGGAAACTCTCCAACCATAGCCGTGGCCTGGCAATAGATATCAATCCGTTCTACAATCCTTACGTGCGCCGTCTTAATTCTAAATCTCCGGTGGTGGAACCGGCGGCCGCCGCTCCTTACGCCGACCGCTCAAAACCGTCGGCTTACAGGCTGACGAAAGGTGACCTCTGCCACCGGCTTTTCATCTCCCGCGGATTCATCTGGGGAGGCGACTGGAAAACGGTGAAAGACTACCAGCACTTCGAGAAAAAAACGGCGAAATAACCCATAGTCCCCGTCCCTGACTCCGACATGATAGGGGCTTCGCCGGTCAACGCCAGCCGGTCCCGACCACGCCCTGAGACCTTGTGAACAATAGGACAGCGTCTGTCGTTGTAAATTTGTATCATTGCCGACTATTCCGTTTGGCTTATTATCAAATTTACACACATTTTATTCGCAGTTTCTATGTTACACTGGCTAATGGACACACTGATAAAATACCCTTCGATCCCGATTTTCCTCACAATCGGCCTGGGTTTTTATCTGGGAAAATTCAAGTACAAAACATTCGCATTAGGCACCGTGACATCGGTGCTTCTGGTGGGCGTGGTTGTAGGCTATTTCGTCAATAAATTTGCCGGACAGCCTATCGTGATAGGTTCCCCGCTCAAATCATTGTTCTTCCTTATCTTCCTTTTTGCCATAGGCTATAAATGTGGTCCGCAGTTCGTTGCCGCAATCCGCGGCCAAGGCATAAAGCAGGTGATTTTCGCTGTGGTTGTCTGCGTGCTGTGTCTCGTGGTCACCTGCGCGTGCGCCAAAATCATGCATTATAACGCAGCTCTGGCCACAGGCCTCTTCTCGGGCGCACAGACCATATCGGCCGTGATCGGCGTAGGCACCGATACAATCAGCAGTCTCCCCGACGTTGATGCCGCCACCAAAAAAGCATGGATTGACATTATTCCCGTGGGATATGCCGTGACCTACGTGTTCGGTACCATCGGTTCGGCCTACATTCTCGGCAACCTCGGCCCTATGCTGCTCGGAGGTCTCAATAAAATTCGCCAGCAGACCAAGGAATACGAGCAGCAGCTCAACCACTCCACTCTTTCAACCGACCCCGCATTTATCGACGGTAACCGACCCATCAACTTCCGCGCCTACAAGGTTGACTCCGATCATTTCGCCACTCCTCTGACAATAGAGCAGATAGAGCAGCACTTCGCCGACCAGGGCCGACGTCTGTTTGTGGAGCGCGTGCGTAACGCCGACGGCACGGTTGTGGATCCCTCAGCCACTGTGACCGTAGCCAAAGGCGATGAGATAGTGCTCTCCGGGCGCCACGAATACATAGTTCAGGACGAAAGCTGGATTGGCCCCGAAGTCGACGACCCGAAGCTGCTCACCTTCAACGTGGAGAAGACCAACGTTATGGTAACAAAGAAAGTTGCCGGTCTGACCGTTGACCAGTTGCGTGCCAAACCGTTTATGTATGGTGTGATGATAGCTTCCATCACCCGTCAGGGCGGCCTCTCTATCCCTGTGCTCGCCAAGACAGAACTCATGCAGGGCGACATGCTCGTGATAGAAGGTCTTCCGCAGGAAGTGGGAGTGGCTGTGCCGCAGATTGGCGTGGAAGAGAAACCGACCTCGGTCACCGACCTCGTGTATGTTTCACTCGCCATTGTGGTAGGTGCCATTGTTGGCGCCCTCACCCTCGACATCCATAATATCCCCGTGAGCCTCTCCACATCGGGAGGTGCCCTTATCGCCGGCCTGTTCTTCGGATGGCTGCGCACCCGCCACCCCTCGGTGGGCTTCATCCCCACATCCTCGCTTTGGCTCATGCAGAATCTCGGCCTCAATATGTTCATAGCCGTGATAGGCATCCAGAGCGGCCCCACGTTCATTTCCGGTCTGGAAGAGGTGGGCTGGATGTTCTTCGTGATGGGTATCATAGCCACCACCGTTCCTCTGCTCATAGCGATGTGGCTCGGTGCAAAGGTGTTCAAATTCCATCCGGCCATCAATCTGGGATGCTGCGCAGGCAGCCGCACCACCACGGCGGCCCTCGGCGCCATCACAGCTTCGCTGGGCAGTTCCGTACCGGCCCTCGGCTATACCATTACCTACGCTATCGGCAACACGCTGCTCATCCTCATGGGAGTGGCGATGGTTCTGATGTTTATCTGACATAATTATCTCTAATCTATAAAAATCACTGACAAATCATGGACATACCAAAAAATCCTGAAAACCGCACCTACGAAAAAGACCTCGAGAAATTGAGCCCCTTTGAAATCAAGGGTACTCTCATAAGCCTCGCAGAAAAGGACGCACAGCGTTCCACTGCAACGTTCCTCAATGCCGGCCGCGGTAACCCCAACTGGCTTCTTTCGCGCCCCCGCAAGGCATTCTTCCTCCTGGGCCTTTTCGCCGCAAGCGAGGCTGAGCGCAATGTCTACGACGCTCCGCTTGGAATCGTGGCCTCTCCCGCGCAGGACGGCTGCGCCAAACGTTATCTGGACTTCATAGCTGCCCACAAGGACAACGACGGAGCCGAGGTGCTGCGCCACTACTACGATTATATGGTGAGGACCCACAATGTGGATCCCGATGATTTCGTGTTCGAGATGGTCGACGGTATTCTGGGCGACCACTACCCCACACCTCCCCGCTCGCTCAAATACACAGAAATCATGGCCCGCGACTATATCCGCTGGGCTATGGGCGGCAAGGACGACCCCACCGTGTATGACCTCTTCCCCACCGAAGGCTCCACGGCTGGAATGTGCTACGCCTTCGAATCGCTCAAGCAGAACTTCCTCCTGAACAAAGGCGACAAACTCGCCCTCCTCACCCCCTGCTTCACTCCCTATCTTGAGATACCGCAGCTTGCCCAGTTCGGGCTTGAGATTGTCAACGTATCGGCCAACAAGGTTGAGAAGAACGGTTATCATGACTGGCAGTATCCGAAGGAGGAGCTGGACAAACTCCGCGACCCGTCGGTAAAAGCAGTGTGCATCACCAATCCCTCCAATCCGCCAAGCGTATGCCTGGCTCCCGAGGTCCTCGAACAGTTTGTTGACATCGTCAAAAAGGACAACCCCAACCTGATGATAATCACCGACGATGTGTACGGAACGTTCATTGAAGGCTTCCGCTCGCTGATGTATGTGCTCCCCTACAACACCCTGTGCCTCTATTCATTCTCTAAATACTTCGGTGCCACCGGCTGGCGCGTGGCAGCAATGGCCCTGCGCAGCGACAAGAACGTTTTCGACGACCGCATTGCGGCTCTTCCCGCCGACAAGAAGGCGGCACTCAACAAGCGTTACGAGTCGCTCGCGCTTGAGCCAGAGAAGGTGAAGTTCATTGACCGTCTTGTGGCTGATTCCCGACTTGTGGGTCTCAACCACACCGCAGGACTTTCATGCCCCCAGCAGATTCAGCTCGCCCTCTTCTCGGCCTTCGGCTATCTGCACAATCAGGAGCTGCAACCCCGACTGATTTCCATGATCCACCGCCGTCTCAACGACCTGTGGAGCACCACCGGCTTCACGCTGCTTCCCGATCCTAACCGTGCGGGTTATTACAGCGAAATCGACCTGATGGTATGGGCAAAGAAATTCTACGGCGACGAATTCGCAAAGTATCTTACAGACAATTACGAACCGCTCGACTTCGTGATCCGTCTGGCCAACGAGACCGCCATTGTGCTCCTGAATGGCGACGGTTTCGACGGCCCGGCATGGTCGGTGCGCGCGTCGCTCGCCAACCTCAACGACGACGCTTATCTGAAGATAGGCACAGCCATCCGCAAGATTCTCGATGAATACCACACCGCGTTCCTGGCCTCGAAGAAGGCATGACGCTATTTTCCATGAGATAAAAAATTGCCCGAAATAAATTAACAGCAGAATGTGGCGCGGCCCGCAGGATTGGAACTTTCCGTCCGCGGCCGCGCCCTTTTTTATCTTATATGCAACGTTTTTATGGACCGCAACGCGGATTCCCCGAGTATTTTGACTAAATTTGTCAGACATTCAACTTTCAAACCATGACAATAGACCAGATACAGGACGAAATAATAGAAGAATTCTCTGAAGTGGACGACTGGATGGACCGCTACGCCATGATCATCGATCTCGGCAATACCCTTCCTCCCATCGACCCCAAATACAAGACTCCCGACCACCTGATAGAAGGTTGCCAGAGCCGTGTGTGGCTATATGCCCGCGAAGAAGACGGCAAGGTATATTATACGGCCGACTCCGACGCCATAATCGTAAAAGGCATAATAGCGTTGCTTATAAAGGTGCTCAACGGCCACACGCCCGAGGAAATCACATCGGCCAACCTCTATTTCATAGACCGCATAGGCCTGGCCGAAAACCTCTCGCCTACCAGGAGCAACGGACTCCTGGCAATGCTGAAGCAGATGCGCCTGTATGCACTCGCATTCAAGATAAAGGACGAGAATGCCGCCGGCGCCTGAACTCCATGAAAAATTATTAACCAATCATAATCCACCACATTCACCAAATCTCATCATGTTCAATCAACCTAAAGGCCTAATCCCCGCCGCCCTCTCCAACATGGGCGAACGCTTCGGCTACTACATCATGAATGCGGTGCTCGTGCTGTTCCTTTGCTCCAAGTTCGGACTTTCGGAAGAAACGAGCGCACTGGTCTATTCTTTTTTCTATGCCGGAATTTACGTGCTGAGCCTCGTGGGCGGTCTTATCGCCGACAAGACACAGAACTACAAAGGCACAATCATCAGTGGTCTTATCGTCATGACCCTGGGCTACATAGTGCTGGCAATTCCAATTCTCGCCACAGCCGAAAACACCACCTGGCTGCTCACACTCACCTGCTGCGCCCTGTTCCTGATAGCGTTTGGCAACGGTCTGTTCAAAGGCAACCTCCAGGCTATCGTGGGTCAGCTCTACGACAATCCCCGCTGGGCATCGCAGCGCGACTCCGGTTTTCAGATTTTCTATGTATTCATCAACATCGGCGGTGTTGTCGCACCGTTCGTCGCTCCCATGCTCCGCTCATGGTGGCTTGGTGTACACAATCTGGCCTACAACGCAAAACTGCCTGCTCTCTGCCATGAGTATCTGAGCCTTACTGACAACATGAACCAGCAGAACGCCGACAACCTCTACGCACTCATCTCGCAGGTAGGAGGTGACGCCGCCGGCAATATCTCGGCATTCTGCACCGAATATCTCGACGTGTTCAACACCGGTATTCACTATTCGTTCATCGCATCGGTAGCCGCCATGCTCATCTCGCTGGCCATATTCCTTTTCACCAAAAAAGGCCTGCCCTCTCCCGCCAAGAAAGCCAAAGAAGAGGTTGCCACATATACCGCTGAGGAAAAAGCCGCAATGGCCAAGGAAATCAAGCAGCGCATGTATGCTCTTTTCGCTGTGCTCGGCATCGCTATCTTCTTCTGGTTCTCATTCCACCAGAACGG
>LUJP01000029.1:0-2219 GCA_001689535.1 Bacteroidales bacterium M5 | reverse complement strand
ATCTGGCAGGCTCTCAATCCATTCTTCGTGATTGTTCTCACACCCGTGGTAATCCTTATATTCTCGGCTCTCGCCAAAAGAGGCAAAGAGATATCCACTCCGCGCAAAATAGCCATCGGCATGGGTCTGGCAGGCATCGCCTACCTCTTCCTGATGGTCTACTCTCTTGCCATGGGTTATCCCTCGGCCACAGAGTTCCGCACTGAAGGCGGCGTTATGTCGGGCCCCTGGGTACTCATCGTACTCTACTTCTTCCTGACTGTTGCCGAACTCTTCATCTCGCCCCTGGGTCTTTCGTTCGTATCGAAAGTAGCTCCGCGCGACATGCAGGGTCTCTGCCAGGGCCTCTGGCTCGGCGCCACCGCCGTGGGCAACCTCCTGCTCTGGATCGGTCCGCTCATCTACAACGCCTGCCCCATCTGGGTAGCCTGGGCCGTGTTCATGGGCGTATGCGTCATCTCCATGGGAGTGATGTTCGGCATGGTAAAATGGCTTGAACGCGTGGCTAAATAAACACGCAACCCACTCCGAAAGAAACAGGCGGCATGTCGAAATCGATGTGCCGCCATTTCTTTTGTGGCATCTGATTCTTCGCGACAGACTGAACCGCAGCGGATTCGGATTGTTTTATAAAAAAAAGAAAGTCAAATTCCTCCGACACAAGTACTCCTATGACTCTGAACATCATTCCTCCCACGGCAATAGCATGGATCTACATGGCCGCCGCACTGATACTGGCCGTGGGAATCGGAGCGGCAATAGACCGCCTTTACCTCCACCGACGCTTCCGCGGCGCAAACCGCAACTCCGTGACTACCGTACGTGTGGCTGTCCAGCCTGCACAAATAGCCCGACGACCTTCAAAATATTCACGCCAACAGTAGCATATTTGAAAAAATAGTCTTACCTTTGTGGCCGCTAAGCTCGGGGTGTAGCACAGTTGGCAGCGCGCCACGTTCGGGACGTGGAGGTCGGAAGTTCGAGTCTTCTCACCCCGACGAGTTAAAAGCAAGTGAGTGCAATACAATAAGTTGCGCTCACTTTTCTTTTTTTTTACCGGTAGATAATCGGAGCAACACTGATTATTGAACAATGTAGCATTCGACGGTCCCAGACCGCAGGCTCATGGACCGTCGATATCCTTATCGACGGCGGTTTAGGTTGCGAGAAGAATATCGCCACTCCGCGGGGACGCCTTCTTAGACTCACTTTGTACCGTCCAAATGGTAGGGATGCACGCTTGTGCATCCACTTAGAATCAACGCATTGAATTCGCAGTTTTGAAACAACCCCAGGTCCATCTGTCACTCTGCGAGGTAAGCTTGGGAGAAAGGGCGTATTGCCGGTAGCGCAAACTTGGGAAACGCGGTTGTCATCCCACGCTTACGCACCCTGCGGCATCGCCATTCCCAGGTTCGCCGCACATGGAACAGACAGCGTTTCTCCCGCAGCTTACGCAGCGGGTTTTAAAGAAATCTCCGCTCCGCGACTATCAATCATTCATTCGGACAGTGGGGACTGACCTTCCCGTTCACCGGTCAGTCATCCCAATAATATTTTGACCTTTTCTTACGCCTCTTCCCTCCCATCCACGTCAAACCCTCAGTATATGGATTTTCTTTACGATCCAACGGACGTTTCGTATGCCTCCTATTTTCGGTAAAAGGAAATAGGATAGAAAGATAATAATCAGAATAATTCCTATCATAATTAACTTCTTTCCTTATAGAACACGGTTATTTCAAAAGAATCTTCATTTTCCTTAGCGAGAGCATTATAAGAGCGTCCACTCAGATATGCGTCAAGGTCACAATTCTTCTTAAGTTGGGCCCAAATTGGAGACGTTTTCGGCATGCATATCGTACCCAGGAAATTTCCGAAATCAGCATATACACGTATTTCATCATTTTTCAGTTTCAATTCAACTTTGTCACCTACATCCACAAGATGGGAATTACGAGCATCTCTCGTGTCCGAAACGAAACAGAAAAATTCGGCCGAAGAATATCCTTTATGAGCAGAAAAAATCGGAACCATAATTTCCTTATATTCATTCTCCATATACGTTTTCCTTTCCTCATCCGACATATCGAGAAATTTCTTTAGGTTAGCTTCTTCCTCGGTCATGTCATTATTCTCTTGGCTTGAATTCCTCTTATTTATATGCAATGATATTTTTTTCCATGCAAAAAGCGGGTCAGCGGATTTTTCCGGTGGGC
>LUJP01000111.1:11299-20406 GCA_001689535.1 Bacteroidales bacterium M5 | reverse complement strand
ACAAACTCTCAAAAATAACCGAAGTATTGCTTATTACGTCAGACACTGTAAAAGTGTACGGGTCGCTGACGTAAAACGGTGCGTTGGAGCTTGAGGAACCCTGTACGCAAGCGGTGAATACAATCTGCTTGTTTTCATCGAAATTTGCCGATGTGAGATTGATAGTCTTGTTGCCGGCTGCATATGTGACAGCGTCTGTGGAGAAGGTGTTAGTGATAAGATTAAAATAAGAGAAGTAGTAATACTGTGAAGAAGCAGTCGCGTTGGTGAAATTCAACTTCATCTTGGTGACAAGTTTGATAGTCGCGCTGCCGGCGGTTCCATCCTCTTCTTCCTGCGAGTCTATTACCTGTGTGAAATTGGCGATGCTTTCTGTCGTGACTTTCGGGCGGGCAGGCATCTGATTGATGGCGCGTGGCATGATATAATACTCCTGTTTATCAGAGTCGTATTCCACTATGCCGGTCAAGGCGTATTCCACGTTATCCGTCAGGGAAGCTGTTGCAGCCGGCGAGTAGGTACTGCCGGGGTTGCAGTTCAGGAATCCTGTATTAGTGGATATGCGTGTTGGTATTGTCTCGGTAGTGCCGACGAGGGTGAAAGTCTGGTCGGTTGTATTGTAAGTGGCTACGACGTAGACATATTTCCCGTAATCATCAGCCGACAGTTTATTGCGTCTGTTCCCTACGAAGGTTTCGCGGACGAATACACTGGCATTCTGTTTTATGGCTGCGGAGGGATAGATGCTTGCGCCGGTGTGGCAATATTCGAAATTGTCGATGTTGTTGTCTTCGTCTTTAAGCACAATGATCGGACGGTCTTGTTCGTCAAACTGTAGCGTGCCGACGACTCCTCCTGCCGGACAGAAGGGCCAGGTTGCAATTGTTTGAGCATTTATGCCCTTGAAAGCATTTCCCGGGAAGAGACGTGTCGCTGCGGTGCTTGAAGTGATGTTCTCTGAAATTCGTGTGACAATACGTACGGCGGTACCGAGTGTGTCGCGGGTATAAATGTTCAGTTCTTTTGGTGACGCAGTGAGATATCCTGATGCCAGAATCTGAAGCGGGAAGTCGAGCCGCACGGTTTTTCCCTTGTATGTTTTGTCTAAAAGTTGGTTTGTGTTGGTAACATTTAACGTTTCAACTCTTTTGAACTGACGGTTGATGACATTGGATGCACGTTCAGTATTTTCGTGCTGTGCGTAGGTGCGTATAGACAGTACACAGTCGTGATTAATATGTATCTTGCCGCCTTCCGGTAATAGGGTTGCTTTCGATTTGTCGAACGAATCGTTGTCGAGTGCTTGATTGCCGATGATATAATAGATTTTAGCATCGGGATAGATGCAGGCGCTGTTTGTGGTTGCTTCGACATCAATTTCCTCAACGAGCAAATTGTATATGCCGGTAGCAGGGCTTTTGATTGCACCCGAAGGGATTACATCAATAGGTGTCATGGGAGTCTGATTTGCCGACTCGCTATTGGATGTATAAGACAATGTCACGATGTCGAATCCGGCAACAACTTCTGTACCGTTTTTTTGATTCGTGGTTGCCGATGAGACACTCCATGGATTGTTGTTTGGACTGGTGGAAACAGTTATCGAAGAGTTTTCGGGAGTGATACCTTGTGCATTGATGTATCTGGTGATCATGGTGCCGTCGGCTGCCGATGCTCCGGTTGGTCTTGTCAGTGCCATTCTTGCAGAGCTTTGCATATTTTTATTCCCTGTATGGTTGTCTATGAAGTATGATATGCCATAGTACAGGTTGTCATCGGCAGCGTTTTCTATAGTAGTGTGGAATTTTACACCGATCGTGGTTCCAATGATATATTTGTCGGGATCAATTATGACAGTCTTTTGGTTGGTTTTCGGCTTAGTCGGGGGAATGAATGTGGTGATGGCTTTTCCGATACGAGTCTGGACAAAGCCTTTGCCTGATTCGAACAATGTTGTTGCTTCGTTCCATTCTCCGGTGAATTCATTGGTTGCCGATTCTCTATAATAGATTTTATCTCCATACGGTTTGCCGAAAGAGATAGAATTGTCGTATTTTGGCACCCATCCGTCGGAGTTGTCATAGTAAGTGACCTCTATTTTTTTTATGACTAAGACTCCAAAGTCTGTAGATTTCAACATTTGCAAGCACAGTGGCTCGGATGAACCATATAATCCGGAAGCCTCATATGTAACTCCGGTTATATATCTGTAGTTGCCGGAAGCGGATCCCAAATCAGGGGTGCAGATGAACGTCGATGATTTATCTGAAGATCCGAGTGATCGTACTGATGCGACATATTCATCAAAACTGGCACTTTTCCCTATACCCACTAATCCTGCTTTGTTTGGATCAAATGTTATGACCACCTTTTTTATGGTTTTGTTTTCTCCCATACTCAACCTCATGGCGGCTGATGGGGTGGTTGACGTCTTTGGCCCGAAATTCATCTGTGATGCTGATAACTGATTAGTGTTTTTTACAGGGCTGCTTCCGTCTTTGGAACATTTGCTGAAGTCGAAATCCAGAGTGAGTATGTCCTCATTTTTGGCTTGCTTGAATTGTATCTGTCCGAAACCATACGCATTAGATGGGCTGGCAGATAATTGGATGACAGGGTCGGTTTCGTCGATTGTTAGATCGCTTTTGTTTTCAGCCTCGTTGATGTTGGGTTGTGCGGCCTTCACTCTTTTACCAGCCCAAATATAGCCGTTGTTGTATGCATTGGCATTGATGGTGATGGTAAATGTTTTGGCCGAATGGTCGGTCTGGGCGGCGGCGTGGTGTGGCGATAGGCCACAGAGAGCGGCCACCCCGAGAAGGGTGAGTAGAAATCGTTTCATAATCTCTGTCCTGTTTTTTAAGTTAGTATATATGAAATAAATGTTTGCGTATAAGCAAATTAAGCATTGTAGGCAAGAGCGGTCGAAACAGATCGTGATCGGTCTGTCTCTGTAACGTCGGCAAAGTTATGCAATATGGATAATTCGGGCTATAGAATGTTAATGAATGTAACTATATTGTAACTGAATGACCGAAGTTTGCACAGAGTGGAGAAAAATGAGCATTAATTAGGCGGATGGATGGAATATTTGTTAATTTTAGCGCGGATTAAAAGAGTGTTTGAATTTCACTGCTGTTCACTCAAAGAGGATTTTCTGAGAGATTAGCGTCAGTTGAGGAGGGAGCGATGCGTGCATCGTGACCGATGAAACCTGGCGGAAATTGCCCGAAAAGACCTTTGAAGGGATAGAAAGAAGTCCATATATATTTCTTCGTGTTAAAATCAAACATACTCTAAAACTTACATTATAGCTACTGATGTCGACAATAGAGGAGATGATTCGCACGCCGTGGGTCCACTGGACTTTGGCGGTGGCCTATGCCGGTACGATACTGAGCATAGTGGGTATCATTGTGTCGGAAAACCGCAATCCGGTGAAGTCGCTCGCGTGGGTGACCGTGCTGCTGATGTTTCCGATCGGGGGGATAGTGCTCTATGTGTTTTTCGGCCGCAGCATCAAGAACACGCGCATGATATCGCGGCGCAACCGCCGGCGGTTGCGTGAGCTGACCATGCCGGAGGCTGGTGAGCCGGATTTCAGGGATATGTCGGCCGAAACGCGGCAGCAGATACAGCTGGCGCAGTCGCTGACGGGAAGTGTCTATTATGGGGGCAACGATGTGGAGATATTCGACGGCCGCGAGAAGTTTGAGGCTCTGGAGCGTGATATAGCCGGGGCACGGGAGTATATCAATCTGCAGTATTATATTTTTTCAGACGACTCTACGGGGCAGCGGATAGCTGAGGCGCTGATTGAGCGCGCGCGTGCGGGGGTGAAGGTGAGGGTTATATATGACCATATAGGGTCGATAGCCACGAAGAACTCTTTTTTCAGGAGCATGCGTGAGGCAGGCATTGAAGTGTATCCGTTTTTCAGGGTGGCTTTTCCGCCGTTTGCCACCCGCATCAACTGGCGCAATCACCGCAAGCTGGTGGTGATCGACGGGTCGACGGGCTATATAGGCGGCATGAACATCGCTGACCGATATACCGACGGGGGCAAGGGTTTTGCGGGGTGGCGCGACACGCATCTGCGCATAACGGGGCCGGCGGTGGGTGCGCTGCAATACAGCTTTGCGGTTGACTGGCGTTTCATGGGCCGGGAGCTGATAGAGGAGGGGGTGGCCGGCGCTGAAGCAGCCGGCGGTGTGGCCTCGACTCCGGGCGATGCGGGGATGAATCTGCTGACGTGCGGCCCTACGAGCGAGTGGAGCAATATATCGTACATGCTGCTGAAGGCCATAGGCAATGCGAAGAAGCGGGTGTGGGTGCAGACGCCTTATTTTCTGCCTACGGAGAGTCTGCTGAAGGGGTTGCAGGCTGCGGCTCTGTCGAGGGTCGACGTGAGGGTGATGATGCCGCGGCGTAGTGATTCGGCGATATTGACGTATGCTTCGCGGAGCTATGTGCAGGAGTGTATTCTGGCGGGGGTGAAGATCTATTTCTACGACGGTGGGATGCTCCACAGCAAGGTGGTGGTGGTGGACGACGATTTCAGTTCGGTTGGTTCGGCCAATATAGATTTCCGCAGTTTCGAGCATAATTTCGAGGCGAATATGATGATATATTCGCCGTCGGTCAACAGTAGGCTGCGGCGGAGGTTTGAGGATGACCAGGCATGCAGCGAGCGGGTGAGGGGCGCGGAGTGGCGCCGTAGGCCGGTGATGCACAAGGCTCTGGAGTCGATAGTGAGGCTTATGAGCCCGGTGCTGTAAGGGGGGGCGGACCAATCGTAATAGTCGGAGTGACCGGAAGGAGAGAGTGAGGAGAGAGTGAGGAGAGAGTGAGGAGGGAGGAGAGGATAGAGGGAAGGGGGATCAGAAGCTGTATTGTATCATGGCGGTGACGCGGTTGGCATGGCCGTGGATGCCCGACATGTCGGCGCGGTTGCCGTAAATATACTGCAGGCCGAGGCGTAGGTCGGGTATGATGTCGTAGAATCCGCTGACGGTGGCGTATTGTGCGTAGCGGTAGGCCTGCGGACCCATGGCCTGCTGGTCGTAGACGCGTGCCTGGCTGTAGCATCCGGTCAGGAAGAACGATGGGCTGACGTCGAGGCGTGCGCCGGCTTCGAATGCGAGTGAACGGGGGGCGGTGAGACGTCCGGGGGTGGATGTGGGTATGAGGTCGTAGCCGTAGCCGTTTAGGTCGTTGATGTAGTTGGCCATTCCTCGGCCGTAGCTTGCCTGACATAGCAGCGAGAGCTGTGGGGCTATGCCGATGGCTCCGCTGAGCATGAATCCGTAGCCGGTGACGAAGCGGTTGTCGCTGCGGACTTCGTCGCGGTAGACGAGGTTGCGGAGCATGGCTGTCAGTCGGACGTGGCTGTGTCCGCCTTGCCAGCTGTATTGTATGTGTGACGATATGTCGGGCACGCGCTGGGCTATCTTGCGGGTGTGGTCGGTGAGGGTCATTGCGGCCTGGGGTATCTCAAGGGCGAATGACGCTCCCCAGTGGCGTCCGAATTTTGGGGTGTAGCGCACCTGTGCGCTGTAGGCGAAGGCTGAGCCGGAGGGTCCCTGGTCGTCGACTACGGGGACGGCTGCTCCCGGATCCATCCACGGGGAGAGGTTGTAGCCGGCCATCAGGTTGCCCAGCCGGAGGTAGACTTTCTTGACCTGTACGCCGTAGGTGTCGCCGGAGCCTTGTGAGAAGCGTGTCATGACGTAGACTTCGTAGTTGCCGAAGCGGCTTGTGGTGCCGACGAGCTGCATGAAGACTACGGAGTGGTTGAATGTGGCTCCGAGTGCCTGGTTCTGGTCGCTGCGGTTGGGTACGGCTATGTCGTGGGTGTAGAAGCTTGGGCCGTCGTCGACAGCTCCGTCGAAGTCGTAGCGTGCGGAACCTTTGATGTAGCCGCCGATGCCGAATGCGACTTTGCCTTCGCGGTCGAGAAAGAGGAAGCGTGGCGGCGTGGGGTCGGTGAAGTGGGCTTCGACGGGGTTGTAGAGTATTCCGACGAGGTGTCGGCCGTTGTCGGCGTCGCCGGTGGCTACGATGGCTCGTTCGGGTATGAGAAATGTGTCGGCGGGTTCTTGTGCGGCGGCACGTGGGGAGAGGATTGCGGCCGTGAGTGTGGCGGCGGCGAGCAGGAGGGTGCGCGGGTGTTCCATAGGGAATCAGTGTGTGTTTGTGAAAGTATGTAATATATGGTTATGGACTTATAACGCGGCTGGCTGGGGGATGGTTTTGGCGCGGGCGTGTTAATCGGGGGGGATATGAAAAAGGCGCTGCGCCGGTATGGTGGTCGGTGCAGCGCCTTGATGAGTGGCGTGGATCATGGGCGGGCTATGAGATGGGGCGCCCGCTGGGGCTGGGGGGGATTATTCGGCGATCACTTCAAATTCGGATCCGGAGGCGTAGTCGCGTCCGTCCTGTGCGCTGAGGGCCATGAAGCGGATGTAGCGGCCTTTGACGGGGCTGGCGAAGGTGACAGTCTTCTGCGATGCGCCTTTGTCGAAGGTGCCTTTGGCTACGGGCTCGCCCCACTGGCTGCCGTCGGTGCTGATGTAGATTTCGTAGTCTTTGACTGTGCCGGTGGAGTTGCCGTCCTGACGCGGGAGGTAGTTGATGCCTTTGATGGTCTTAGGTTCTCCGGCGTCGAAGTCGACCCAGTGGGGATAGGGTGCTACGGTGACGGAATACATGGTGTGCCAGATGGTGGTCGGGTCGCCGTCGGTGAGGTTGGTGGCTTCGCCATAGTCGGGTTCCTGGCTGCTGGCGTAGGTGGCCTGTGTGGCGATGGTTTCGATGCGCGGGAGTGTCATCGATGTGTAGACTGTGGGTGTGTCTTTGAGCCATGCCTTGACGGTGCCGCCCTGCTTGAATGGGAATGGGGCTGTGTAGAGGCGCGGCCGGCGCGATGTTCCGTCGGTGTAGAGGATTTTGGCCGTGGGGTCGGGCGATGAGATGGTGAGTTGGCCTGAGCGTGAGCGGCTGATGCCGATGGGCTGGAGGCCGCCTCCGCGCACTTTGGCGTTCTGGGAGAGGGTGTCGCCGGGGTGTGTGGGCCGGATGATGAATGTGAAGCGGTGTTCTGTGGCTTTTACGCGGTCGTTTTCAAGTGGGCCGCCTTGTCCGCAGCTGTTGCCGCCGAGTCCGGTCACTCCGAGGTCGAGGTGGAGTGTGGTGTTTTTTTTCGAGGGGAGTTTGTAGGTGTGGTCGGCCAGGAGGAGTTCCATCTCTGTATAGGGTATGGCTGTGGCGGACATTTTGTCGGGTGCGACGAACATGACTCCGCTTCCGTTGCTGTCGGTGAGTGCGGCCCAGCGCACTTCTTCACGGTTGCCGCAGCTCTGCGGGCGGGTGTAGGGTGTGAACATGCTGGCTACGGGTGCGCTGTAGAGTCCGATAAACTGGCCGGTCTTGCGGTCGGCATAGTTTTCTTCGGGTCCGCGTCCGTAGTAGGTGAACTGCGGGAGGTCGTCGGGCACTTCCATGGTGTAGCCGAGGCGGGGGAGCACTGCGGCGGGGTTGTTGGATGAGATGACGGCGTTGAGTTCGACGGATCCGTCGGGGTAGACGGTCCATATCTGGTTGGTGGTGAAGCGGAAGTCGTCGGGGCCGAAGATGGCTGACTGGCTTTCATCGATGGCGTAGGTGCCTGATGCGTTGCCGTTGCCTCCGGTCATTCGTCCGCCGCGCGGTGCCTGGCTTTCGATGGTGAAGGAGAGGACGGCGTTGCCGAAGCGGTCGGTGAATGTCTCGCAGGCGGTGACTTTGTGCTTGAGGTTGTAGAGTCCGTTGGCAAACCATTGTCCGTAGGCCCAGTTGTCGTTGTTGAGGTAGGCGCGGAATGCGTCGAGTGTGGGTCCGTGGCCGGGTACGATGACGTTGTGGCCGTCGTAGGTGAGGCTCTGGAGTGTGCCGGATATGAGGGAGAAGCGGGCTTCAAATCCTTGTCCGGTGATGGTCTGTGTGTTGCCTTTGCGGTTGATGTCGATCTTGCCTATCTGTCCGGCTATGCCGCGCATGCAGCGTGGGCGTTCGGGTCGGTTGATCTCGAGCTGTTCGGACATCTGTGTGTAGCCGGCTTTGGCCCATGGGCGGTCGCTGGCGAGGCGGTAGTCGATGTTGAGGTAGTATTCGTTGCAGGGTTTGATGAGTGTGGTGTCGAAGGGGACGGTGTAGATCTGGCGCTGGCGGGGCTGGAGTGCGATGCGGGGTCCCTGGAGTGCGTTGCCGGTCTGTATGGGTTGTCCGTCTTCGTAGAGGGTCCATGTGGTGGTGTAGTCGTCGAGGGGTGTGAAGTAGTTTTTGTTGAATACTTCGATCTGTCCTTTGGCGATGTCGACGGGTGTTATGGCGATGTTCTGGTAGACTTTTTTGACTTCGGCGAGCTGTGGTTTGGGTGTGAGGTCGCCGAAGAGTATGCCGTTCATGACAAATTGTCCGTCGGTGGGGCGGTCGCCGAAGTCGCCTCCGAATGCGAGGTAGCGCTGGCGGGTCTTGGGGTCGTAGTTGTAGAGGCTTTGGTCGATCCAGTCCCAGATGGCTCCTCCGATGAAGAAGTTGGTGCTTTCGATTGCGTTCCAGTAGTCGACGAGGTTGCCGAGGGCGTTGCCCATGGAGTGGGCGTATTCGGAGATGTGGAAGGGGTAGTTGAGTTTCATTTTGCCTTTTACGGCTTCGTTGACCCATGCGATGGAGGGGTATTGGTTGGAGCCGATGTCGACGATGTCGTTGTTGCGTTCGTACTGTACGGGGCGTGTGGTGTCGAAGGCTTTGATGGCGTTGTAGGCTGTGACGAAGTTTTTGCCGGGTCCGGCTTCGTTGCCGAGGCTCCAGATGACGATTGAGGGTGAGTTGACGTTGGAGCGGACCATTTCGATGTTGCGCGCTACGTGGGCGTTTTCGAATTCGGGGACGTGGGAGAGTGATGCGTTGCCGTAGTAGTATTCGTGGCTTTCGAGGTTGGCTTCGTCTTCGAGGTAGATGCCGTATTTGTCTGTGAGGTAGTACCAGTAGGGGTCGTCGGGGTAGTGTGAGTTGCGGACGTGGTTGATGTTGGCCCGTTTCATGATCATGATTTCCTGGGTCATGCG
>LUJP01000111.1:0-11237 GCA_001689535.1 Bacteroidales bacterium M5 | reverse complement strand
TGGTTGTTGATGTAGAAGTAGCGTCCGGCGAGGTTGAATTCGTCGTCTTCGGCTTTGGTCTGGCGGACTTCGATCTGGCGGAATCCGGTGTAGGTCGATACGGTTTCGAGGGGTTGTCCTTTTTTGTCAAGGAGTTGGGCTACAAGGACGTAGCGTGCGGGGTGTTCGGCGCTCCAGAGGTGGGGGTGCTGTAGGGTGAGGGGTAGGGTGATTGTGGCGGCGGTGTCGGGGGTGATGGTGGGGAGGGGCGTGGTGGCGGTGGCTATGGGCTGGTTGGTGGCGAGGGTGTCGGAGTAGAGGATGCAGGGGTAGAGGGTGTAGGAGAGGGTGAGGTCGCGGGGTGTTTTTTTGTTGGTGTGGTTGCTGACGGTGGTGGCTACGCTGAGGGTGCCTACGCTGAGGTCGGCGTTGAGGCGGGGGGTGGCTACGAGGTCGGATATCTGGACTTTAGGTGTGGAGTAGAGGTGGACGGAGCGGAATATTCCGGGGAGTCGGAACATGTCTTGTGCTTCGAGGAATGATGCGTCGGATGAGCGGTAGACTTCTACTGCTATGGTGTTCGGGCCTTTTTTGTTGAGGTAGGGTGTGATGTCGAAGCGTGCGGCGTTGCGTGAGTTTTTGCTGAATCCGACGTATCGGCCGTTGATCCAGAGGTAGAAGAATGAGTCGACGCCGTCGAATTGTATGTAGGTGAGTCGGTTGCGCCAGTTGTTGGGTATGGTGAATGTGCGGCGGTATGATCCGACTTCGTTGCGGTGGGCGTAGGTGGTCCAGTCGGTTGGCGGTGTGCGCATTACGCCTCCTTTCCAGTCGCCGGGGCGGACTTGATGCCAGAAGATTACGGGTTGGTTGACGTAGATTGGTGTGCCGTAGCGTTGGGTGCCGTCGGGTTGTAGGCCGACGATGTTCCAGTTGGAGGGGACGGGTATGGTGTCCCATTGTGAGTCGTCGTAATCGGGTGACTGGAAGTTGGTTGGGCGTTGGTCGGGGTTGGGTGCCCAGTTGAATCGCCATTGTCCGTCGAGGGAGATGGTGTAGGGGGATGTGTGGGGGAGGACTTTGGTGGCGGTGGGTGCGTCGGGGAAGTGGGAGTAGGTGGCCCGGGGCTGTAATTTGTTGTAGGCGAGGGAGTCGGGTGATTGCCATTCGTGTCCGCGGGGTGCGGTGTCGTGGCCGTAGTAGTAGCCTGCGAGTGGTGGTTGGGGTGGTGTGATGGTGGGGGTGGGGTTGTTGGGTGCGGCTGTGGCTGCAAGGAGTGTTGATGCGGTGAGGATTGCGCTGATTGTGAGCCTGTTCATGGGTTATGAGTGGTTGTGGTTAATAACGTTTGGGGGTAGAGGGCGGTGCTTTTGGGGACTGCTCTCTGTACAAAGTTAGTGATTTTTTTTGTTTTTGGGTGGGGGCGGTGTGTTTTTTTGTGTGTTTTTTGGGGTGGTTGTGGGGAATTTGGGGGTGTTGGTGGGTGTGGTGGGGGAGGTGTTTGGTGGGGTGTGATGGGGGTGTGTAGTGGGTGGAATGGGGGCTAATGTGTGGTGTTTTCGGGTAGTTAAGTTTTATGGGGTGGGTAATTGGTTGGTCGGTAGGTGGTTAGATGTGGCGGGTGTGCGACGTGTTGAGCTAATCGCGGTGTTTTTAGGCGGTTAGCTTTGATGGTGATGGCAAGTGTGTGGGTGTGAGATGGTTAGTGGCGTGAAATCGGGCCGTAATTTCGCTGTGATTGTGTAATTGCGGGGATATGAGGGGGTTAGGTGATGATGGTTAAGTTCTGCTTGTGGATATTAAATCAGATTCAGTCTTTGTGTGTCGTATCAAAACTTTCATAGAGTGATTGATATTTTGTAGATACGGCTTCTTTTGTAAAAAGTTGTTTCACTCTTTCTTTTGCTTGTTGTCCAAGCGAGTTTGAGAATTCGTGATCCATTAATAATCGATCAATTGCTTTTGCGTATTCCTGTGTGTTTTTATTTTCGACTTCCAGTCCAGTTTGCTCATTGATCGAAACCCAATTAACGCCGGAACCTTCTATAGTGAATGTTATGGTGGGAGTACTACAGTACATTGCTTCGGCCAACACAACTCCAAAGGCCTCGTTTTTAGTTATAGAGGGGAAGGTGAATATAGAGGCCGCATGGTAATATATACGTAGTTCTTCATCGCTTATACGTCCAAGCCAATGAATACGTGGTGAACTAAATTGGTTCATAAGTTCATCGGTAAGGGGGCCTTTTCCTCCAATTAGGAAAACGCAGTCATTTTTGACATATTTCTCAGATTCCAACAAATACCTGATTCCCTTATATTCTACATGTCTTCCAACAAACAATAAAATAGGTTTGTTGTCATATTTCATTTTTAGATTTTTGATTTTTTCCTCGTCGCCTGATTTTAGTTCGAGTTTATTCTCATCAATGGAACAGGGTATGGTTGTTATTTTTTCTTGGAAATTTCGTAGAGCATAAGAATATTTTTTGTAATCAGGACTTGTCGCAATAATCACAGTTGCTTTTTCTAATATTTTTTTCTCTATGGGCTTAATCAAGCGATACAAGTTTTTCTGAGCTACGATATCACTATGCCAATGTACAATTAATTTCCGTTTATATCCGATCAAAAGATTAAGGTACAAGGCTCCTAATGGATTTGGATAATGGAAGTGTATGACATCGGGATCGAATAAGCGTATATAACGTCGTAATTCCCAGAAGTATTTGATAGAGATCGGTTGGCTCGCAAGGATTCCTGTTGATGATGCTCTTACTATGGACACTCCATCTATGTCTTCTTCACAAGAGTTGTTTTTATTATTGAATGATAAAACTCTTTGAGGATATTTTTTTAGTGCTTCAACGACGAAGCGATTAATGGATTCAATTCCCCCTTCAATTGGGGCATAATATTTTCCTATATGTAAAACTTTCATTGTGTTTTTATAAATGCTATGTATCAAATAGTGTGGAGTTCTTTCAGAATCATATTAGCGGTACGTTCGTAGGAATATTTAGCAGATAGTGTTTTGCCAAGTGGCTCTGTTGTATAGTCTGAAAGCAGTGCATCTGCAAGATCATCGATATTACCGGCTTTGAAGAATCTGACGGGGAAATCATGATATATTTCTTTGAATACAGGTATGTCGGAAATAATAGCCGGTGTACCTAATGTCATGGCTTCCAATGGCGGGATTCCAAATCCCTCATATAGCGATGGTTGTATTAGTGCATTTGCATTCTGCAAGGTCATAAATAATTCCTCATCATCAAGTCGACCGGTGAAAACTATGCTTTCATCAAGTGTGTCGAAGTCAACTGTGTCTGATGTTTTGAAGTTATCTCTACTGCCGATAATCAGCAATTTTTTCTTTAGGCCTTTTTGTTTGGCTAATTCGAATGCTTGTATTAGTGTTTCAAGACCCTTATGTTTCTTAATGTTTCCTACAAAGACGATATAGTCACCACTTGAAGATTTTCGTTTGTTTGACTGAATGAATCTATTGATTTTCTCATTCAGTCCATTATAACAGACTATAATTTTTTTATCGGTTGAGAAGTGATGGAGTATTCTAGATTTAGAGAATTCAGATGGAGTTATGATTTTTTTTGTTCTTGATATTGCATAATATAGATATCCTTGTCGAATGATTTTGCCGATTACAGAGCAAAGATGATCCATGTCAAGAAAAATAACATCATGTATGGTGGAAACTATTGGGATGTTGATTCCAATAGGTATATTGTAATTCGGTGAATAAAATATATCACATTGGTTGATCAGTCGTACAGGAAAAAAGAGTAGTTCTTTAATGCTAAAAATAGGAATTGTACAATGCTGAATAGACACATTCGGTCGATGATATTCTTTAAGTAGAGTTTTATCACCCAATAGTAGGAATTCATCATTGGTAGAATTGATAATGAATGGCAGTATTCCTCGTGTGAATGTCCCGATGCCACTGCAATTTAGCATTCTGCAATCGATTGCTATTCTCATACGATTACTTATATAATCCAACAATAGTAGCTGCTGGAGGTATGTTTTTTTTGATTATCAGTGCGTTAGCTCCTATCTTTGCGTTATTCCCGATAGTGAGATGTCCTAAAATGGTTGCTCCTGTGCCGATATATACTTTTTCACCCAGTTGTGCTGCGGTAATTAGGGTGTTGTTTTCTATAACTCCGATTGTCACGTTGTGAAATATGACGGTATCTGTCTGAATCGAAGCTGATCGATGAATTATAATAAGATAGGGATGTGGTAAACGACAAGAACTTATTGCTTGTAGAGATGAAAATGAGTCGGGATGAACTTCGCTGTTGTAGATGCCCTGAATTACGAATTTGCGAATTATTTTCATCGAAAGTTCACAAATATACAGACGATGTAATTTGAACCATTTTTCGAGGTATAGGATCGTGAGAAAAATTCTCGCATGGAAAGTATTATGTTCCTTGATTTGTTTGAATCCGTAAAACATTACTATTCATTCTTAAGTGATAAATTGTATTAGATGCAAGAGCAATATTATACCACAAAAAAAGGCTGGTGATAGGATAGGTAGTTGATAATGCAAAAAGCATAAATATCCCGCCATAAAGTGAGATACCCAACAATTGACTTTGTTTTCTATATCGAAAACAGTAGTACAAAAACAGTAGGTAGAATGCAGCCAGTAGCATAAAGCCACATAATCCCAGTTCGGCTAAAACTTTTGCGTAAGCGTTTTGCGGATATGTTGTTGCCGTGATTCGTTCTCCCCAAGTAACAATTCCCATTTTATATTCGTATTTCCATAAATAGAAACAAGAGGCACCACCGCCACAACCGATAATCATATTGTCTTGGAATACTTTCAGTCCAAGTCGAGAGGTGAAATTACGATATGCTCCTGAATCCAGTGTGTTGTCAGACGGCGATAAGTAGTTTTGTACTTTTTCCACAAGAATGTATCTAACCATGTTGTCAAGATTATATCTTGAAAGTATTGTTCCACCGACGATTATTATTGTGATTATAACAACGATTAATCGAATTTTACGGGTAAAAGAAGATTTTCTAAACAGCTGAATGAAAAATATTAAAAGTGATGGAATTAAGAGCGATGACATAGTCATAAGGAGGCTGCTCAGGTTGATGTATTGGATCAGTTTTTTATGTTTGAATGATAATGCATCGTAGAACCATAAGTAGTATACAACCCATGTCTGTAATATAACATATGTCCCAGATTCGGAAGAAAATCCGCAAAAGCGACCAGTTAACTGAACTGGTGAATTTCTGTAGTCAAGAAATCCCGGTATTATATCAGGCAATCCAAGCCAGTATACTGTAATATAGCTGTAAAAATTATATATTGATACAATGGTAGCTGTAACAACGAATGTTTTAATGAGTTTGTTTTTGTTTGCGTAGATGGTTTCAGACGCTGTAGCATAATTAAAAAAGACCCAACAGAAGCAGTAGTAGATCAATAGTATAAGTGGCGCGAAAACAACATTGGTTCTTAGGCCGTTGACAGCATCAGGGAATCTTGAATAATAGTCATATTTAGTACCATCCAGCAGAAGAAATACAAAGCTTATGATTGGAGTTATGATCAACAGACAAAATAGTATAGCAGATAATTTCCCATAAATTTTAGGTTTATCATAACAAATGAAAATAACACATAAAAGCAGTGCTATAATTTCATATATTTTGAAGCTACCCCCAATGTTAATAACAAATACCTGTTGAAGAAATATGACAGAACTAACAATGCTAATCAGCAAATAAACAGCTTGAGCAGTGGTGTATTGAAATTTGATCATTTGCTGAAAACGACGCAAAATATTTGCTGGAATGCTTTGGCTTTATCCTTAAAAGCAGAAGGGTAGATGATAATGACGGGGGGTATAAATATAGTCGTGAGAATACGCCAAAATATTCGATGTCTTTTGTTGAGAGTTAGTTTCAAAAACAGCATTTCAGATCTGAACCCCATCAACCAACTATTGAATGATTTTAATTTTCTACTTCCTCCTTCGAGGTGTATGATTTCAGGTCCATTGATTATTACTGATTTTATACCGTGAAGAGAATACCGGTGTTGAAGATATGTATCTTCGAAATACATGAAAAAGCGTTCATCAAATAGTCCGTGAGTTTCAATGACAGACCGACGTATAAACAAGTCCGCACCGGTGATGTAGTCAACTTGCAGTGGTAATTCGGAAGGCTGATATTGTTCTTTTATGTTTGATTTGTTGTGTCGGTGATAAAATAATCTCAAATAATAGCTGAGATATTGTTTCCAAACATTTCCGATTGTTAAAAATTTGCCATAAGAGTGAGTTATCTTTTTCTCAGTATCAAGTAATAGACATCCAGTGCACCCTACATTAGAATTCAATTCCATATAGTCAAAAAACATTTTGATGGAATTGTTTTTTAATATGGTGTCGCTATTTAGCAAGAAGATATATTTGCCTGAAGATTTTTTGTAGCCAATATTGTTGGCTCTTCCAAAGCCGAGATTTTCTTTGTTATATATGTATATGATACTATTATCATTTTGGAAGTATTCTTGACTTCCATCTTCTGAAGCGTTGTCAACTATAATTATTTCGTATGTTATCCCGCGGGTATGAGTTTTAATAGAATTGATGCATTGTTTTGTTAGATCCAATGTATTATAATTCACAATAATTACTGAAACATCGATATTCACGCTTATATTAATTTGAAGTGTTTTTCTATAAAGTAACAACAGACTGGAAGTAGAATCAAACACCCAATGCTTAATGCAATGAAATGCGATCCTTTTTCAACTCCTCCGATCAATATAATGATACAATCCACAAATGTAAGTACTATCCAGTGGCTGATATATAATGGCATAGCATGCAGCCCAATATGTTTCAGCCCAAATGAATTACAATGAATCGATGGAAGGTGTTTCAAGATATAGTCGATAGACACTATAGCGGCGGTACAATATATAAACCATATGGGATAGCAGCCTGAAGAGAACTGGTTTGAACGCATATCCACGTATATTGGATGAGTAACAGCAATCAGAAGTGTAAGACACAAACAGATTAAGAAAAATCTGTCGTTGTATTGAATTTGCTTCAGGCCATAACCAATGGAATAATAAAACAATCCGGTGACAATATTGAGCAGATAGTATGGGCGGCTGAGACCCATATAGTTAAACAAACATGCCAATGCGATAGAAATTATGGCAATATTGAACCATTTTATTTTTGTTTCAAAAGAATTAAAAGCTATTCTTACGATAAACAAAGAGAATAAAAACCATAATGGTGCATTCCCATGGAAAGCACCATACAATATGAATGTACCGGGGAATCCGATGTATTTCACTATGTCTGTTTCGTGTAGACATAGTAGTCGGATGGTCCAGATTGCTTGACCAATAATTGAAAATACTATGAATGGTATAATCAATCGCTTGAAGCTTTTATTAAGCTCTACTTTCCATTCCTTATGCCTATGGAACATTCCTCCTTTGAAAAAAAACCAAGGCATAAAGAAAAACAAAATATTATTGACCGTATAATCCATTTCACCCCATCCGGCGATATGCCCAATAATCATGTGGAGAATGAGCAAACCACTGATCCAATCCAGGCTGTAATCTCTAGTCGCTTTAATTTGTGTTGTGAGGGAAGTTTGCATTTGGCAATAGTATTATGTTTCAGATCCTATATAGGTTAGATCAATGAATCTGTAGTGGAATCTATTCGAATCCATGTGTCGGGATATATGTCACCACTGTTTTTGTCGTTGATAAATTTAGTAGGACACAAGATATAGTCGGCGTTGGAAAGATATGCTCCCCACCAACTAAATGTGCTATTGGCAATAATGAGATTCTTACATTTACTCATGAGAAACATATCCATCCATGAATCAGATCCCGTATTATCATTTACATAAACCGCTGATGATATATCAAGATTGTTTTGAACCCATTCTGCATCATTAGAAAAAATAAAGAATCTCGGCTTACTAACTAACTTTTTTATATATTCAATTGATTGTTTATAATAGCTGATGGTACAGATGTCGCCATATAATTTCCTGTTTTCACCTTGGAGATAATCTCCGCGGCGGATGTGGATGCCGACGCTATGTGTTTTTTGTATCAATGAAAGGAGTTCAGATGAGTAAACGTTCAGTTTCTGTTCAGGGAATCGGAATACATCACGAAGTTTACTGTCGATAGAGTTGAAATATCTGTAGTTATGCCATCCACCGTACCAAAAAGTAATTCGATTTGAGGATAATAAGTGTGTTGCGGTATAACAATAGTTAAGATTTTCATTTATGGCTTCATAACCAATGGTAGCAAGAAATTTCTTAATGATTTTAATCCACCAATAATCTCTTTGACAAATTAATGTCCGGGATAAAAGTAGATTTATTGGAGATGTATGTTTTCTGATACCGAATAATCTTTCCAGTTCATATCCGTTATGGTCATTGTCCCAACAGATGTATTTAGTGTTTGGCATACGGTCGTGCATAGCCAAATAAAATGCGTACTGTGACATCTGGTTGCCAAGACCGTTGAATATTAGGACTATGTTTGATTTTTTCATAACTGATTTGCGGAACGTAGAATAATTATTCTTTTCTATTCCATAGTTGTATATGGGTGTCAACAACGGATTTCTCTCCGAATTTGGCAGCAATATGATTGTGTCTTGACATTTTGTCGGTTTCCGAATTTGTCCGTTTCAGAATTTCAATTATTTTTTTAGCCAATGCTTGGGAATCTTTTGGATTAACAAGATTTGATCTTTCTGCTGGAATCATCATGTCTGGAATACCTCCTGTCATGAATCCTGTGACAGGACAACCGCAGGCTTGAGCTTCGACTACTACTTGGGGGGCGTTGTCGGCTAAACTCGAAACCACAAAAAGATCAGCTGCCGAATAAAATATGGCCAAGGCAAGTTCGTCATGTATCCTGCCAAAGGAGTGAGCCTCGAGTCCGATCTCACGTGATTCAGTATCGTTTAAGTTATTTCCGATTACGATAAGTTCGGTCGATTGATCCTGATTGAGCGAAATCAAAGCTTCCTTAAGATGTCTCCATCCTTTGTAAGGATTGGAAGTGCCTCCATCAGCGACAAAAAGAATGAGTCGTTTATCTTCCGGAAGATTTAAGATCTGCCGTGCAATAGCGGTGTCTATAGGACGAAAAATATTTAACGGCAGAGGATTATACGTGACGTGATGACGAACGTTTTTGAAATTTCTACTTATAGCGATCTGGTTGTCCATCCAAGAGCTTGGAGAAAGTAAGGTGAGATTGTCGAAGTCGGCCAAAAAGCGTTTTAGATTTTGTTGACGCTTTACCATCAGTTGTGCCAGACGACTGCCGACAAATGGACAGGCATGACAATCCGTTATAAAACCGTTGCAGTCTAAGGAATAATGGCAGCCACCTGTCAGAAGCCACATATCATGTAGAAAAATGTATGTAGGCTTTCCAAGTCGTAGTATTCTCCGAATTTCTTTCAGATTGATATACCCTCCATTACACCAATGGATATAAATGATATCAGCCTCTTTTACAAGGCATGATGTAGAGGGATGATGGACACCACTGCTAATCGAAAATACGCCCGATGGCTTGAGCGTCCGATACTGTAAGGCAGGGATGATTATACTATAGAGGCGTGTGAAAAGTTTTTTGAAAGTGCTGTACCGGCCGGAGAGATTAACAACCTTATCGCTTGACGATGTCTTGTTCATAACAAGCATCTTTGATTCAATGCCGTCGGTCGCATTCATCGCCTCATTAAGACGATAAGTAGCAATCGGTGCTCCACCGCTTCGATCGGCAGTCGAAATATGGATTATTTTCATGACAGAATGGGTTGGTTGAGAGCGGACATCATCCACCCACCGAATGGCTGTGGCTTGAAACCAAGTTTAATACTTGTCGGTGGCAAAAATAATCAGTAATCCAAAGTACCCTCATTTATTTTATGCGTTTGTAGATCTTGTATAAAAGTTCAATAATCAGTGGTCGACTAAAACGCCCGTGAGATCTTCGCCAGTTTCTAATATGATGATATCGTAATTTTTTTATGGTGGTGGTAGCTTTATCAAGTTGTAGATATAAGTCTGGAGCAACTTCCAAAAGATGTTTATCCAGTGCTTTGAGTCTTTCTATATCAGCAGACGAGATATTCTGAGTCAACCCAAACAGATATGTCACTTTCAGTACCCAAAGCGCGTTGATGCGCAGATATCTAATTGGAAGTGTGTCGCAGTCTGTCAATGTGGCAAGGTGATCAATCATCCTCAATGCAATAATCCTATGTGCATCGAATCCTTTTATATAATTGATGTGTTGAACGGTTTGTCCTTCACGTCCAATTAAATAGTTGTAAAGAATAATGTCGATGTAGCAGAAGGTGTTCATGTGCTGCATAGGATAGAATATCCACTCCTGATCGGTATATGAAATACCCTCGGTCTGTGTATAGCCAATATTTTGAATGATCTCCGATCTGTATGCGGCTTCAATCATGGCAAAATGATCGTGTCCAGTCAGTGATGGATAGATGTCTTCCCAATATAAAGTAGTGTCTTCTTGGAAAGATCTTTTGTAAGATTGAATAGTTTTCCCCGATTCATCGACAGTACGATATCCTGAAATGACAACATCAGTGTTGCAATTATTCAAAAATGTGATATATTGTGAGAGAACTGAAGTTTCAAGTGAGTCGTCAGCATCAAGAATTTTGATATATTTTCCATTAGCTTCTTTAATACCTCTATTGATGCAACTTCCGTAATTGCCATTTTGTTTGTCAATTACTTTGAAAACTTCGGGGTAATCGTTTTCGTAGGAGTGTGCAATCTGGCTGGAGTTATCAGTTGCTCCGTCGATAATCACTATAACCTCCAAACAGTTGAAGAGTTTCTCATCACTTACAATCAACGATGATAGACATTTATGTAGATATCGTTCGACGTTATATGTAGGAATTATTACAGAAAGTGTTTTTTTTGTATCCATGTGTAGAGCAACGATGGTAATATTGAGGTTATTTATTGAGCATATTAGCCAGTTGTCTGGCTTCTTTTATGTTATCTTCTATCGAGCAGTATATCCAGCTGCCATATCGTCCTATAGAGTAAATGTCGAAATCCTTAAGGATATCTTTGACGCGTTGTGTTTCTGTAATGGATTTTTCAGATACATGAACATAGGCCGG
>LUJP01000093.1:6160-14460 GCA_001689535.1 Bacteroidales bacterium M5 | reverse complement strand
CGTAGCTACGGCTACGCTCCTTCATCACAAGACAAAAATCACTCAGAGATATGCGATCCCAGCATTAACAAATATTGGGGAACCGGCTCTTAGTCCTCGGTATTTTCTTCGGAAGCTTCAGCCTGATTCTCGTCTGTAGCTTCGAGGTCGTCGTATTTCTGAAACAGGAAGTCGTTGTAGGGGAAGCGGGTAAGGTGTATCTGCTTTGCTTTCTCGTAGATTTTCTGTTTGAGCTCGTCGATATTGATGCCTTTTTTGGCGGAGATGAACACCACGTCATCGCCCATGCGGTTCATCCATGTCTCTTTCAGTTCGTCGAGCGATATGTTCTCGCGCGTGGCGGGTGTGAGGTCGTCGGCGTCCTTGGGAGTGAAGCTGAATGCGTCTATTTTGTTGAACACCATTATCATGGGCTTGTCAGCACCCTCGCACACGTCGGCGAGCGTGCGGTTCACCACTTCTATCTGCTCCTCGAAGTTGGGATGGGAGATGTCAACCACATGCACCAGAAGGTCGGCGTCGCGCACCTCGTCGAGCGTTGACTTGAACGATTCCACAAGGTGGGTGGGGAGCTTGCGGATGAAGCCTACGGTATCAGTGAGAAGGAAGGGCAGATTGTCTATTATAACTTTTCTCACAGTGGTGTCAAGCGTGGCAAACAGCTTGTTTTCTGCAAACACATCGCTTTTGCTCAGCAGGTTCATGAGCGTGGATTTGCCCACATTGGTGTAGCCCACCAGCGCCACGCGGGTGAGTTTGCCGCGGTTTTTGCGCTGCATGGATTTCTGGCGGTCGATATGGCGCAGTTCCTCCTTTAGGCGTGAGATTTTGTCGAGGATTATACGGCGGTCGGTCTCTATCTGTGTCTCACCGGGACCGCGCATGCCTATACCGCCTCGCTGGCGCTCAAGGTGTGTCCACATTCGCGTGAGCCTCGGCAGAAGATACTGGTACTGCGCCAGTTCCACCTGCGTCTTGGCGTTGGCCGTCTGCGCGCGCTTGGCGAATATGTCGAGAATCAGGCTCGTGCGGTCGAGAATCTTGATTTTCAGCTCGCGCTCTATGTTGGCAACCTGTTTGGAGGTGAGGTCGTCGTCGAATATGGCCATGCCTATGTCGTTGTCCTCCACATACTGCCTTATTTCCTCAAGTTTTCCTTTGCCTACGAATGTACGCGAATCGGGGCCTCCGAGTTTCTGGAGGAATTTCTTTTCGGTCACCGCGCCGGCGGTGTCGGCCAGAAACTCCAGCTCGTCGAGGTATTCGAGCGCCTTCTGCTCGTTCTGCTGGGGAGTTACGAGTCCCACGAGGATTGCGCGTTCAGATGTTTCTTTGCTTATGATATTGTCGTTCATGTTCAGTTGGTTTGCTTGGATTTATGCGGTTGCGGGAACCGTTTTCTTATAATGTGTGTAATGGCGGCGAAGTTAAGCAGGGTGATGGCCACGGCTATCGCGGCGGCGATGGCGATGGCTACAGAGGGGGAGGCGCTGCCTATGCCCATGTCGGCAAGCGGGCCCCGCCACAGGCGCGATGCCACCAGCATCAGCCCTACGGAGCCGGCGAGCACAGCGGCGTTTATTGCTCCTACAAGGGTGAAGTAGGTCGAGGCCACGGCACGCGGCGTATACCCCAGCATCATCAGCGAACGTATCTTTTCGCTGTTTTTCTGCAGCAGCAGGAATATGCTGAGGGTGAGTATGGCGAATGCCAGAATGCATATCACCGAACCCACGGCAAGCACTGTGGCCGTGACCACGCTCAGGAAATATGACGCCCGGCGCGAGGTGGCGTTGTCGCCCGCGGCCTCGTAGCCGTAGCTGTCGAGATATTTCTCTATGGCGGGATTGCCGGGGGAGTTCACTTCGATTATGAGGCGGGAGGGGTCGGGAGCGCCGTTGTCGGCGAATGTGGAATTGGCCCACTCCATGAAGCTCTCAGGCACGGCTATGGTGTTGAGGCGCGACGAGAATCCGGCTATGCGGGCGTCGATCCACTGTTGCCGTCCCGCTCCGCTGAGCGATAGCTTTATTGGGAGCATGCCTATCATCGATTCGCTCACGCGCGGCATGTTGCGCGACGAGGCGAAGCCGAAGTTATAGAGCGTGAGGTAGTCTTTGCTCACTATCACGGGCACGGGCTTGCCGCTGCCGGGAGTGTAGTCCCAGCCCTGCGGCACGCGGTCGAAGAATTCGGTGGGGATGGATTCGAGAAAGAGAGCCGTCGACATTCCTCGCGAGCCCACGTCGACCGTTGCGGCCACGTTGAATCCGGAGGCTGTGAAGCGTCCTGTGCGGCGCACCCAGGGTTGCGCCTCGATGTCGGCTATGTCGGCCGGTGAGAATGATGTATGGCCTCCTGTGAGCGATCCCAGGCCCGACACCTTCCGCGAAATCACTATATAGTCGCGCGAGATGAAGGAGTCCTCGGCCTCCATCACGGAGTTGACGTCGGCGTGGAACTGCACGGCTATGGCCACCAGCGCCAACCCCACGAGGTTGGCCAGGGCGTAGCCTGTGAGTTGCGCCGCGCTTATGTTGCGCTTCAGGAGGCGGTGGAGGGCCGATGCTGTTTTCATAGGCATACTGTGGTGGTGAACGGTAATTGAATCTTGTTGCCGACGGAGGTGGCTATCACTGCGGCGTGGTTCTCGCGTGCCTCGGTCTCTATGATGCGTGCCACGGCGGCGTTGTTGCGCTCGTCGAGGTGGCTTACGGGCTCGTCGAGAAGCAGGAAGTTGAACGGCTGGCAGAGCGCGCGCACTATCGCCACACGCTGTTGCTGGCCCACCGAGAGTTGTCCGGCAGGCACTGCGGCTTTCTTCTCGATTCCCAGAGCCGCGAGGGTCTCGAGAATCCAGCGCTCGGATTTATGGCGGGTGAGGCGGTTCTTTATCTCGATGTTGTCCATCACGGTGAGTTCGGGAAACAGCATCAGCTCCTGGGGCAGGTAGGCTATGGCGCGCTGCCGCAGACGGCACCATTCATCGGTGCCGATCTGTCTCACGGAGCGTCCGTCGAAGAAGATGTCGCCGCTGTAGTCGCCGCGCGAGCCGTAGATGAAGCTGCACATCGACGATTTGCCGGCTCCCGATTCGGCCTCGACCATATAGAAGCCGGGACGGCTGAAACTTATCCGCTTCAGCCATACCTGGGACGTTTTCACCGGTTCGTCATTTTCCATACCGGCGAAAGCGCGCGGCAGTATGTTGTCAAGTGTTATGCTGTCAATCATAGGGCTAAGGTGACGAGCAGTCCCAGCACGGAGCCGAGCGCGGGCGATGTCTTGTCAACGGGCATCAGCCTCACGTAGAGCCGCTGTGTCTCAAGCTGCATTTCTATGTTCATGCCTTTCTGCATGCCGGGAACGAAGTCAAGCGCCGGCAGCTTGGCGGAGAGGGCTCCCTGCTTGCCGTTGAACACCGGGGTGAGCGAGTTCTGCTCCACGGGCTGCAGCGGAGTGTTGGATATGGCGAGGTAGCCGTCCACTGGTCCCATGCGGAGTGTCGAGCCGTAGAAGGGCACTGTCATCATGCCTGTTTGCGGGTCGGTGGCGGTTTTGAGGCCTCCTAAGGCAAAGTAACCCGAGAAGGTGTCAAGCGCGGAGCGGATTTTCTCCATGGGCATGTGGGCCATGAGCATGATGTGCCATGTGGCGAGCGAGGGTTCTTCCCAGGCCTCTTCACTCACCGGGCCCATTGCCAGAGCCACGGTGCCGTCTACGTCGGCCATGAGCGGTGCAAGCATCGTGAGGGGTGAGGCTCCGAGTCCGGTCATGTTCTCTACGGCGGTGGCCACGGTGTTCCAGTCAACCGACGAGGTGAATTCGGGCCTGAGTCCTGCTGCCGCAACTATGGTCATTTCGGGACCTGTATAGCGCAGGAAATCCTCGGCTACGGTCTGCGTCTGGGTGAGTTCCATCAGTTCGCCGTCGGGCTTCATGGCGCGGAAGTCGATTCCGAGGCGTTCGGAGTCTTCCATGCCCTGGGCCATGATGCGGTATTCGCCGCCGGTGTTAAGCTCGAAGTTGAACAGCTGCGAGTTGTCCTGCAGGGCGTTGGCTACGCCGATAGACTGCATTACCGACTGCTGTGCGGCGGCGTCGAGCACAGCCTTGAGCGATGCGCCGGGCTGTGGGTCGCGGCTTATCCATCCCTGCACGCCGCGCATGGTTATATTCAGGCCGTCGGGGGCGGTCCAGGTCTTGAATCCCTGCGACGATTCGGGGTCGCCGTATTTGCCGACGAATTTCTCGAAGGCTTTCTGGTCGGTGATCTCAAACGTGAGGAAGGGTGTGCGACGTGCGTCTACAAAGAACACCAGATGGCTGCCGTCTATGCTGTGCATCAGTGCGTTGTAGCCCTCGGTGCCGAGCGGCGAGAGGTCGAAGGGCGACCCGGCTATGGATTTCTCGGCCGTGAGAACGGCACCGTCGGCCGTCAGTCCGGCGAGCGGAAAGAAGCGTCCGGCGTCGAAGGTCATTACGGCCGGAGCTGAGTCGGGCACGGTTGAAAGCAGGTTCACCTGGTCGGGCGAACATGAGGTGAGGGCGCTTCCGAGAGCCGCCAGGCATCCCGCGGCAGTGACTATGCGCCTGATGATGGATGATTTTGCCATGATGACGTGATGGTTATGCTACAGATTAATAACACGCCGGCGGCGTCGACGGTTTTTCTTTTTCTTCTGTCGACACTGCCGGCGGTGATATGTCAGGGTATGTGGCGCGGGGTCACACTTCGAGGTCGAGATTGAACACCTCGTTCCAGGGAAGACCCTGTATGTTGAGCTGCTCCATGAAGGGATCGGGATCGAATTCCTCCACGTTGTGCACACCCGGCTTATTCCATTTGCCGGTGAGGAACATCATGGCGCCTATCATGGCGGGCACGCCGGTGGTGTAGCTCACGGCCTGCAAGCCGGTCTCGCGGTAAGCCTCCTCATGGCTGCAGTTGTTGTAGATGTAGTAGGTGAGGTGCTGGTTGTCTTTGTCCACGCCTGATATGCGGCATCCTATCGAGGTCTCGCCGTGATAGTTCTCGCCGAGGTCCTGCGGGTTGGGGAGCACGGCCTTGAGGAACTGCAGCGGAACGATTTTCATTCCCTGATAGTCGATGGGGTCGATGCGGGCCATGCCTATGTCCTGGATCACACGCAGATGCGTAAGGTATTCCTGGCCGAATGTCATCCAGAAGCGCGCACGCTTTATGGTGGGGAAGTTCAGCACCAGGCTCTCCAGCTCCTCGTGATACAGCAGATAGCTCTCGCGCGGGCCTATGTTGGGGTAGGTGAGGCTCTTGTGTATTTCCAGCGGGCCGGTTGTCACCCACTTGCCGTCCTGCCAGTAGCGGCCGTTCTGGGTTATCTCGCGGATGTTTATCTCGGGGTTGAAGTTGGTGGCGAAGGCTTTGCCGTGGTCGCCGGCGTTGCAGTCAACGATATCAAGGTATTCCATCTCCTTGAAATAGTGCTTGGCGGCGTAGGCGGTGAATACGGCCGACACTCCGGGGTCGAAGCCGCAGCCCAGTATGGCGGTGAGGCCGGCGTCCTCGAAGCGTTTGCGGTAGGCCCACTGCCATGAGTACTCGAAGTGTGCCTCGTCCTTGGGCTCGTAGTTGGCGGTGTCAAGATAGTTCACGCCGCATTTCAGGCACGCTTCCATTATGGTGAGGTCCTGATAGGGGAGCGCCACGTTTATCACTATGTCGGGTTTGTGGCGGTTGAAGAGCTCGCACAGCTGCTCAACGGAGTCGGCGTCGACCTGGTCGGTGGTTATGCGTCCGCCGCCTATCTTGCGGGCCACTTCCTCGCACTTGGAGCGGGTGCGTGAGGCGAGCACTATATCGGTGAACACTTCGGGGTTCTGGGCGCATTTGTGGGCCACTACGGTTCCCACGCCGCCGCAGCCGATGATTATTACTTTTGACATCTTTCAGTGAAGAGTTTGAGGTTACGTGGATATAATTGAGTTTCGGTTACGAAAGTTCAGCTAAGATAGTCAATATTGCTTAAACAGACAAATTGCCGTGCGCCGTCAGTTTTCGGGGGCGAACATCGGGTCCCATGCGGGGAGCACGGAGGGCTGCTGCTCGAGCACTTTGAGCACTTTGGCCGGAACATATTTGCGGTCGACCACCAGGCGGAACATGTATTCGTCAAACCAGGGGTCGGTCATCACCAGGTGGCCGTCGTTCACGCCGGGGCCCCAGCTGTTCTCCACCATCCAGCGGTCAGGCTTGCCGTTCTTGTCCAGGTTCACGGCCACGAGGGTCATTGCGTGCGACGATGCGGAGGCAAACGAGCGTATGCGGTCGGCCTTGTCCATCTTCATGTCTACGCCCAGCAGCGAGCCGTAGTCGTAGTTGTCGGGGTCAAGGAGTCCGCGCTTGCGGTTGAAGTCTTTGCCCACGTCGCATGAGAAGTACATCGCTGTGGAGTCGGCGAGCGATGCTATTGCCATTTTCTTGATTTCGTCCACGGGCAGGTTCACGTAGGTCCAGTTCTTGCCGTCGAACGTGTGGCGGTCGAGGTCTATCTCATAGAGCTTCCAGTAGGGGCGCGAGGGGTCGTTCATCAGCATCACGTAGTTGTCCTTCAGATTGTTGCCGGCGTACTCGCGGTAGAACTCCTGCGGAGTGTAGGTGCGGGTGTCTACTTCGGTGCCTGCTGCGGTGCGGCGTGTCCAGGTGAATTCCACCGGCGGCTGTCCGAGGGTCTGTGCCAGCACGTGATACACATCGCCAAGCATGCGGTTGATTTCCGTCTGCATCTGGGCGTCGGTGGCTCCCTTGGCTTTCATCTGGCGCAGTGCCAGACCGTCGCGGCGCAGAAGCGTGGACAGCGCGCGGTTCAGGCCTGAAGTGGCGTTGCTTGATGCCGTTTCGGGCATCGCCTCGGCGGGTACCACTCCATATTTCATAATGTTGTCGCTCAGGCCGGTAAACTGTCCGCCGTCGCTCAGAGGATTCTTGAACAGCCATTCCACCCGGCGCGAGTCCATCGGGTCGGCGGCGGTCTCTGCCACAGCCTGAAGGAAAAGGTTGGCCTTCTCAAGCTGGTCGTAGAAGAAGTTGTAGTTCTGCGAGAGCTCGAGCATTGGCAGGTTATGTTTGTTCATCATCTGCGCGCGTAGCACGTTCAGGCCCGTGAACAGCCAGCAGCGGCCCGACGAGCGCTGGTTGGTGATACCCTTCGAGGGCACGCGGTGGGTGAAATGCTTGTAGTCAACCGGGCGGGAGAGGGCATCGGCGTTTCCGGCGAGTGCGTCGATGGGGTTGGCTGCCAGCGCGTTGCGCAGGGCCTTTTCCGGTGCGGAGGGCGTGTAATTGGCGCGAAGCTGCTCTAAGAGTTCCGGCGAGAGGCTCCCTTTGGCTGCCGGCTGTGCTGCCGGGCAATTGGCGGGCGACAATACGGCCATAGCTGCTATGGCCGCGATGATGAATGGCTTATTGATCATGGCAAATTGATTATTATACCGCAAATATAATAATATTTATAATAATATACATAAAATCCGTGAAGCTCCTCCGGAAAGGTCGGCCTCCGACACTGTGACGGTCAGCTTCTGGCACTGGGAAGGTCGGCCTCTGGCACTGTGACGGTCAGCTTCTGGCACTGTGACGGTCAGCTTCTGGCACTGTGACGGTCAGCTTCTGGCACTGGGAAGGTCGGCCTCCGGCCGTCCATTCAATCTATTCTCCGTCATACCTATCAAAAAGATCGGACGGCGAGGACGCCGACCCTCCCAGTAAGCCGACCCTCCCAGTAAGCCGACCCTCCCAGTAAGCCGACGCTCCACGATCCTATATAATAATTAGGTGTAAAAACACGCCGCATTTCCGTTAAGTAAAATTAAGTTATAGCTTGCCGCGGGCTGTCATAATGCCGTGAAACCTGCGCTTTCTCTTGCAAAATGATATATTCGGACCTTTTCCGACCCTTCTGCAATCAAAATGACGCTGAAACCCCACTTTTTTTAGCATGTTGCAAGCAAAGATCCCCCAAAAACGGCGAGAAAAGTGTTAAAATCGGAAAATATTTGATGAAATGTGTTGCGAACTGAGATGATATCGTTAATTTTGCCAAATCTCATGCAATAGGTTATTGGAGATTCTAAAACAGGATTTCTTAAAAGAACTTAAAGCTGAAAAATCTCGCGGCCGCTCAGACTGTCATCACCGGAAAAGTCCGCAAGTCGGTAATGTCCGTAGAGTCCGTAAGGTCCCGGTCCCGGCTCCGCCGGAATCCGCCCGCCGGCCCCGAGAATGGAAAAGGTGAAGAATAGTTAACATTATGTATAATTTT
>LUJP01000093.1:0-6082 GCA_001689535.1 Bacteroidales bacterium M5 | reverse complement strand
ACGGTAGTAAGCGCCTCCGACCAGGAACCCCTCGTCGGTGCCTCTGTAATGCCCGTTGGCAATAGCTCCGGTGTTGTCACCAATGCTGACGGCCAGTTCACAATTACAGTCAATCCCGCAGTGGTGAAGGAAGTGCGCGTGTCCTACGTGGGCATGAAGCCTATTGTTCTTCCTCTCACCGACAACATGCACATCGCTCTCGCCGATGCCGCAGTGAACCTGGACCAGGTTGTGGTTACCGGTTACGGTTCCGGCAAGAAGCTGAGCTCGGTTGTGGGTAATGTGTCTGTTGTCGGCAACAAGGTGTTCAAGGATACCCCTGCACCTAACTTCCTCGATGCTCTTCAGGGTCAGGTAACCGGTCTGAACATCAACTCTTATTCCGGCGATCCTTCTGCAACAAACCAGGCGGTGATACTTCGCGGTGTCAACTCTCTGTCGCTGTCGAGCACACCTCTTTATATTTGCGATGGAGCACCTATCTCGGCTGCTTCTTTCAGCTCCATGAATCCCAATGATATAGAGAACGTGACTGTGCTTAAGGATGCATCTGCAATCGCTATCTACGGTTCCCGCGGTGCCAACGGTATCATCCTTATCACCACCAAGAAGGGTAAATTCAATACCGAAGCTCAGGTTACTATCACCGGTAAATACGGCTGGTCAGCAATGGTTCAGGATAATGTTGACATGATGACATCCGAACAGTATGTGAAATATCGCGATTTGATCGGTCAGCCCGTGAATGACGAAGCCCGGAAAGTTGTCAATGATTACGGTATTTCGACCAACTGGCGCGACGAGCTATTCAAGAGCTCCGCTCCTTCTTATGAATTCGGCGCTACTGTGCGCGGTGGTTCAGAGGCTCTGGGGTATTATCTGTCTCTTACCCACGGTTCTGTGGAAGGTATTATCGAGCACTCAGCTCTTCAGCGTACCAACCTTAACTTCTCTCTCGAGAGCAAAGTTAAATCATGGCTCCGTATGGGCTTCAGCGGCAATCTTGCTTTCCGTAAGTCTGATGTCAACGCCCAGACTGTAGAGGAGTCGGATAAGCTCTATGTAGAGAATCCTATGCTTCAGGCCCGTATCGCATTGCCTTATGACTCCCCCCGCTACTATACTGTGGATGAATCCGGTCGTCCGGTGTTTGGTGATAAGGCCATGTATCTGCATTATTCCGGCTTGAAGACTCCGGCATGGTCGTATAAGAACGTTTCCCGCGGAAGCAACCGCATCACTGCCGATATGCGCCTTTACGAAGAAATCACCCCTATAAGTGGACTTATTCTTCGCGCTCAGCAGGCTATGTATGCCTACGACAACCGCTATTCAGCCACTGCCGATGCATACGAAACCTTCTATACTCCCATGGGCGACAAGATGGGTTCAAACAATGAGGGTTACATAAATCCCGGCTCTGCTTCTGAGTCATTCTCACGTCAGTATCAGTTCACTTACACAAATACTGCTGAATATACCTTTGATGTGGCCGACGTTCACCATATCCGTGCTCTTGTAGGCCAGGAATCGATAATCACCCGTAGTAAAGGATTCGGTGTGTCAACCTCCGGCCAGAGCGATTACCGTCTTAACCTTCTCAATCAGGGAACATCGGTGAAAATGAGCGATGTCAGCTTTTCTCAGGCAGAAGTTATCAACAACTCCTGGTTCTTCAACGGCAACTACGATTACGACAACCGTTACTTCCTTGATTTCTCAGTTCGTCGCGACGGCAGCTCCCGTCTGGCTCCCGGTCACCGCTGGGGCAGTTTCGGTGCCTTCGGTGTGATGTGGAACATCAAGAACGAGAAGTTCCTCGAGGAAACCAACTGGATCGACGACCTCCGCGTTCATTACAGCTGGGGCGTTGTAGGTAACGCCAATGTGGACAACTTCGCATGGCAGGGTACTGTAGGAAACTACAGCGGCAGCTATGCCGGTGAAGGCGGTATCGGAGTTTCCGGCGCCTCAAACAAGGATCTTACATGGGAGAAAGTCTACAGCCAAGATCTCGGTGTGGATTTCGCATTCCTCAACCGTTTCAAACTCAATGCCACATGGTACCGTAAGGTCACCAAAGACATGCAGTATAAAGTTCCTTACTCTCTCACCCAGGGTGTTGAATCAGCTCTCGCCAACGTTGCTTCGATGAGCAATACCGGTGTGGAAGTTGAACTCAATGCCGACATCTACAAAGACCGCGACTGGTATGTAGGTGCTCGCGTAGGTTTCGCTTACAACAAGAACAAAGTAGAAGAACTCTGGGATGGCGTTCTTGAGAACCCGCTTCCCAACACAGGACTTATTGACAAGGTAGGCGATGTCGCACGTCAGTATTACGCAGTGCGTTATGTAGGCGTGGATCCCGCCGACGGTAAGCAGGTATGGCTTGATAAGAACGACAACCCCACCAAGGTATTCCCGGCCGACGCTCTTGTCTGCACAGGTAAATCTGCCTATGCTCCCTGGACAGGTGGATGGGGTCTGAATGCGCGCTGGAAAGGTATTGCCGTAAGCACCAACTTCGTATGGCAGTCAGGCAAGTACATGGTGAACAATGACGCTTACTTCATCCGCAACAACAACTTTGGAACAAGCTATAACCAGAATGCCGATATGCTGAATGTATGGACACATCCCGGTCAGGTTACAGATATTCCTGCTTATGGTGAGACTATCACCTATGCCGGTGATGACACCCGCTGGCTTGAAGACGCTTCATTCATGCGTATGAAGAACCTTACGGTAAGCTACAACTTCCCTGAAAAGATTCTCGATGTGCTCCATCTGAGCGACCTCCAGCTTCACTTTACAGGCCGTAACCTCTGGACTATAACCAGTTTCTCAGGCTATGATCCCGAGCCCCAGACCAATATGGTGCAGTTCCAGTACCCGAACACCCGTCAGTACGAGTTCGGTATACAGGTTTCTTTCTAATGCTAACCGGATTTAGAAACATCACAAAAAGAATATTCTCAATATGAAAAAAATAATATTAGGACTTGCCGTCACAGCCGCTGCCCTGCTTTCGTCCTGCTCAATGGACACCAAGAATTTCGGTGTCATGGGCCAGGAGGTAGCAATCCAGTCGCTCAACGACGTCCACAAATACAATAACGGTCTGTACATGCAGCTTCGCAGCATTACCGCCGGCACCTATATAGCCCGTCCGGAGATACAGGCCGACAAGTTCGTCGGAACTATCATATTCTCTAACCGCATAGGAAACTTCTCCACAAGCTCGATCAATGCCAGCGACGGAGACATCAAGTCTATGTACCAGAGTATGTACAATGTAATCAACGACGTGAACTTTATCGTCCCCAAAATTGAGGCCATGCTTGAAGACGACCAGTTCGACGCCGATCAGAAACTCCAGCTCCGCAACTATCTGGGTGAGGCTCATTTCGTTCGTGGATACTGCTACTGGTATCTTCTCGACCACTGGACCAACCCTATGGATGCCAACGGTCTCGGTCTGCAGATTTGGGATACCTATTCGCCCAGCGGAAACCGCTCGGTTTATCCCTCGCGCAGCTCTATGTCGGAGACTCTTTCCGTTCTTAACGGCGAACTGACAGCAGCCTTTGACAATATCAAGGCTTACGAAGATGCTGGAAACCTTGACAACTGCGGTCCGAATGCATCACGCATAAGCTCTTATGCCGTAGCTGCCCTCCAGTCACGCGTAGCTCTCATAACCGGCGACAACCAGGCCGCTCTTTCAAAGGCAGAATATGTGATCAACTCAGGATACTTTGATCTTACCGGTCTTGACGACTATGCTTCGTTGTGGGTAAATGATGAGGGCGAAGAACTCATCTTTGTACCCTTCAGCAGCAACACAGAATCCTGCCCTGATACAGGTAACAACTGGATTTACAACACTCAGAAGAACTCTTCTGACTATATTCCGGTTGCCGAGGCTCTTGTGGCTTACGATGATACAGACGTTCGTTTTGACGCATTCTTCAAGGCTTACAGAATGGAGATGCAGGGTCTTACCGTTCCGGCCTATGCCTTTTCCAAGTTCCCCGGCAACCCCGCTCTGTTCACCACAACAAGCAATAATTTCCATAACAAACCGAAACCGTTCCGTCTGAGCGAGCTTTATCTGATTGCTGCCGAAGTTTGCGCTGCCGATGGTGCTACAAAGAACGAAAGCGCAGCCAACGGCTATCTCAATGATCTCCGCGAGAAACGTATCGAAGGCTACACCCGTCGTACTCTTTCCGGCGCGCAGCTCATTCAGGCTATACGCGACGAGCGTGCCAAAGAGCTCATAGGCGAAGGCTTCCGTCTTAGCGATCTCCGTCGCTGGGGCATGGGATTCAACCGTCAGGCTCAGTTTGATGCTATCGGTCTGCCTTCTGTAATGCAGATTGTACAGAACAACACCAACAACATCGTCTACAATCCTGGCGACTACCGTTATACCTGGCCTATTCCTCAGTTCGAGTTCACTGTGAACCCCAACATCGCAGGCCAGCAGAACACAGGCTATTGATAACCATCAAAATCTGAAGAATAATGAAATTGAATAAAATATTTGCCATTGCACTCGCCGCTCTTACTCTGACGGCATGTTCCGACGATGACGATAACAATTTCCTTGGCGGCGTTAATTCCGCTAAAGGAGTGACCGTCGAGATGGGCAATTCTCAGTTTACAGCTCAGGAAAGTGAAGAATTCTTCTATGTTCCGGTAGCTGTGACGGGTGAAACTAATGGAAAGGTCGTTGTAACTGTTGAAATCCGCCAGGCAACTCCCGGAGCTGAGCAGGAAGGCGCTGTAGAAGGAACTCATTATGTGGTTACTTCAAAGACAATCAACATTGCCGCTCAGGAAACCACCGGTTTCATAGAGATTGGAAACAATTGGGAAACCGGAGTGATCAATCCTGACCGTGTTCTTGATATTGCTATCGTAAAAGCCGAAGGAGCAACTATAGGCGCACAGTCCACTTGCACAGTCACTATCCAGAACTCTGACAATCCTTATACAATGCTTTGCGGTAACTGGCATCTCACGGCCCTTGACCGCAACGGAAATGAAGTTGATATCCGTCCCGTGCTGAAGACTCCGTCAAACAGCGCACCTGAGTTTGGCAATGAACTCTGGCTCGCCGGCGTGATGGGTGATTCCGATTACATGATTCGCTTTACCGATTTCAGCTACGACGAAGAAACAGGCAAAGGCACCATGAAACTTGGTTACGGAACAATGATGACCGACGGCCTCGCATTCAATTATGGTGATGTAGTAGGAGTTGCTTATCCCGTTATGCTGGGACGCAATGCATCCGGAAATCTCTTAATGAGCCTGGATGTTGAATGTACATTCGATTCCGAGATGAATGAGATTGTGATTCCCGAAAATGCAATGGTAATCGGTGGTCTGTTCTCCAACTCAACCGGCCAGTATACCGGCTATACCATTGGCCAGTACTCATCAATCAAGCTCACCCGCTGATAATATCCTCTGACTAAATAAGTCAATACCCATTATAAGGCGCGCGCCTTCCCATTGCGGAAGACGCGCGCTTTCTTTTTGCAGCCTTTCAAGAGCAGCTTCACGCATAGAACCCTACGGACTTTACTGACCCTACGGACAGACCGGTCTGACTGGTCGACCAGTCAGACCGGTCAGACAAGTCGGGAGCCTCAGTAGCGTCCGTAAAGTCCGTAAAGTCCGTAGTGTCCCAAGACTCCGAATTCTCTGCCGCCTCCGAAGCCCCTGAAAAGGGGCGCCGCCTCATAGCCGTGGAGCGGCGATTTCTGTACAATCCGCTGCGTAATCTGCGGGAAGAGGGGCCGAGTCCCCTCCCTCTGCTGCAAGCCCCGGAGGGTGCGATGCCGAAGCCTGCGCCAGCATGAGGCCATAGTGCACTGGGAGCGTCGGCCTCCGGCCGTCGATCGAAAAAAAGCGGTCAATGTAAAATAATGGTTGTTAAAAGGAGTCAACAATACATGTATCAGATCTGCCAACTCGGAGCGGCGGAGCCGCGTTTTCTGTAAAACCCGCTGCGTCAGCTGCGGGGGAAAACGTCATCGGTCCCTCCTGCGGCGAGCCTGGGAAT
>LUJP01000034.1:42016-42260 GCA_001689535.1 Bacteroidales bacterium M5 | reverse complement strand
TATATTGTGAGAGGCGAAAAGCACCGGAGATGCGATTTTTTCACAACCGATTGCGCCAGCTACCGGAAAAATAGGTCAATTGGTTTCTTCGATGGAAGCTGCGGAGCATGCGCGCCTCGCTATTGCGTAAGCGTGGGCTGTCAGTTGGGTTCCCATGCTTTCGCACACTGCGTCATCGCCATTCCCAGGCTCGCCGCAGGAGGGACCGACATCGTTTTCCCCGCAGCTTACGCAGCGGGTTTTA
>LUJP01000034.1:0-42004 GCA_001689535.1 Bacteroidales bacterium M5 | reverse complement strand
CCGAGTTGGCAGATCTGATACATGTATTGCAGACCCATTTTAATAACCATTATTTTACATTGACCGGAATTTAGAGTGTGGCAACACTCCGCGATTTCGGCTCTGGGCCGGATGAGGCCCGTCAGACGCGGCGGAGGAGGGGAATCGTCAGGTAGAGTGTGGCGAACAGGGCGGTGGCGCCGGCCGAGAGCAGCATCCATGGGCTGAATTCAGCCGGGTCGGGGAGAGCCACCATGGTGCGGAACTCTCTGACGATAATGGCTGCGCAGGCCGTGATGATTATAATGAAAGCTAAGATCTCGGGCAGAGAAAGCAGCCGGCGGCTGCGTGAAGGAAGACGGTTCATGGTTTTCCGTACAAACCATTTGTCTTCAGGCACGGGTGCAGACTCGCCGCGGAGCATTGCGCCGATGCGGGAGTCGAGATCGGTAGTTACGTTGTTTTTTTTCATAATCAGTATCGGTATTTTTCAAGTAAAGATGCCAGGCGTCCGCGCGCACGGTGAAGATGTGATTTCACCGTGCTTTGCGGCATGCCGGTGACGGTTGATATGCGGGCTATTGAGAAGTCTTCAAAATAAAAAAGCTGTATGATGGCGCGTTGCGTGTCGGTAAGCGACATGATTGCCTCGTGTAGATTGGCATCGGTTATAGCCGGTTGGTCGGTCTCGTCGGCGGGTTCGTCCAACGGGTTCAACGCGTTGACCGATTCCAGATTCCGCACGCGGCGGGTGTGCGACACAAACTCGTTGTAGGCAATGCGGAAAAGCCAGGTGTGAAAGCGTGTGATGCCTTCGAGGGAGCGAACCGAGAGGTATGCTTTGATGAACGTCTCCTGTGCGAGATCGTCAACGAGCGACACGTCGCCTTTGGTCAGACTGAGCAGAAACCGGCGTAGATTGTCGGAATATGCCTCGACCAGCTCGCCGAATGCGTGGCGGTCGTCGGCCGCCACACACCGGGCAATAAGACTTATTTCCTGCAGACGTGTCAGCATCGTTGTCGGGTGGGTCTATCAGCCTCTTCTATATAAAAAATAAGTGAAAAGTTTGGCGGCTCCAAGTATCACGAGTGTGCCTCCGCAGAGATAGCCGAGCGGAATAATGCGTACGGAAGCGAAGAATATGAATGTGAGCAGACCGAAAGCCACGAGCAGCATGCCTTTGCGCAAAGACTGATATGCCGCCGGATTCGACACACTATTGATGCCTTTCACGGCATCGCGGATTGTTGACGAAATGTTGTGAGATGCCTGTTCGTAGTGAGGAGGAGTGGTGCACGGCTCGCCGGGGTTGTTGGCCGGTGGATTGGTATTGTCGGCTGAACAGGGTTTTACCTCGGATATCTGGTTGATGGTGATGGGCGCGGCGGTGGGTGCGCCGGTGAAGAACGACTCGGGCAGCTGATAGCCTTCGTCGATAGCATGATTGATAGATTTGTTGCGTCCATGCTGGCGGCGGAAAATCATCACAAACACACCGATAAGAATAAGCAATATGGTACCAGCCACCAGTATTATGACCATAATGACGCTTGATATTTCCAGGGCACGCGATGATATTTTTCTGGGGTAGGCGGGGGCCTGAATGTCGACATAGACAGTGCGTATGTCGGCCGCCTTGAGTGTGGTATCGCTGGGCGCTATGAGGGTGTCGCCGCTATTCGTCACAACGATGGTAGAGCCGTTGTCGATGCCCGGAGTCTTCACTGCCTTGGCAACTGACTGACGTACCTCTCGCTCAAACTGCTGTTTCTCCCACGCGGTGGGTTCGATGTCGGCAAGATCTCTCATGCTGCATCCTGTGGTCACTGCAGCCAGCATTACTGCAACCATTAAATTGAAGAATTTTCTCATGTGATATCTGATTTTATTTGATTGAATTCTTAGTGATGAAAAAGCGGACATCGTGAAAGAGATTACGATGGCTTCGCTATTATGACGCAAAAATACAACTGAGGTTGCACTCTGCCCATGAAAAAATCATGAGTTGGTAATATTCCGGGTGTTTTTTAATGAATCGACTTTTGCTCCGCATGTTTTTTACTTTTACAGGAGTCTCGCCGCAGCCGCTGTCGGAATAATACGGATATGTCTTACTATCACCGTCGATAGGGATATCGACGGGCCGTGAGCCATGCGGGCCTGGGAGCGTCGGCTTCCGGCGTCGTTTTTTTTGAGGGGGGGGAGGACGGCGGGACGCCGACCTTCCCAGTTTCTTTTAAAACAGGAAAAGAGCGGGGCCGGGGGCGCCGCTCTTTCTGCTTATTAGGTTGTAAGGTGGGTGGTTATTCTTTTATTGCGGAGATTGCTGCCGCGTAGTCGGGTTCGTCGGTGATTTCATGGACGAGTTCGCGGTATTTCACACGTCCGTCGGGGCCGATCACAACCACGGCGCGTGCAAGCAGTCCGGCCAGTGGGCCGTCGCAAAGCTGCACGCCGTATTCCTGCCCGAAAAGCGGGGAGCGGAAGGCGGAACCCACGGTTACGTTTTCAATGGCGTTGGCAGTGCAGAAACGTCCCATGGCAAAAGGGAGATCCATCGAGGCGCAAACCACCACGGTGTCTTTGAGCGAAGCCGCTTCTTCGTTGAATTTCCTCACGCTGCGTGCGCAGACGTCGGTGTCAAGACTCGGAAAGATGTTAAGCACCACTGTCTTGCCTTCATAATCGGCACTTTTCACAGGCGAAAGGTCGGCGCCTGCAAGGTTGAACGACGGAGCTTTTGAGCCTGCGGCAGGCATCTGTCCGAAAGTGTGACAGGGAGTGCCTTTGAAATATACTGTATCCATAAATGTATCTGAAAGTTGCTTGTTAGCTGTTGTCGGAAATAGAATAGATATACTCTATAACATCTGAGGCAAGCTGATTGTTGTGCCCCGGCAGAACCTTTGTCACCATCCCTGCGGAATCGCATACGATGACCGTCGGCAGCTGTCGCGCTCCGAGGTCGCGGGCAAGCCCGCGTGCGCTCATAAGCAGGTGTTCGCCCTGGCGCATGTCGGGCGCGAGCGCCTCTATACGGTCCACATCGTTGCCGGTGAAGGCAAGTATCAGGTCGGCTCCCGGTTTCAGTGAGGCCACGGCATTGCGGAGGCTTTCTACCGCGGCCCCGTCAGTGGCAGTCTCGTCGATTATCGCCAAAATGGTCGGGCGGCGGAACGCGTCGTCTTCCGCGCGTGTGTACCGTTCGCCTGTGGTGGTAGGCAATGAGAATCCCGGCAGAGGCAGTCCGGATAGGTTGCTCACATTCATTCTGAAGCTGCGGAAGCGTGTAAACGGCTCAGGGAACATTGCGGCGAGAGTCTGTTCGTTGATTTCACCGCAATTGTGTGCGGGGCAGCCGGAGTAAGCAACAGAGATAATCTGCTCGCTCGGCGCGCCGGGATTGTTGACTATTTCCAGAAATACAGGCAGCGATGTGGCGCGGTCGGTGATATAATTGATGGTACGGGCTGCGAGGCCGTTGTGGGTGGAGACCGCCTTTACCGACTGGAGATGTCGGCCTCCTATAATCGTATCGGGATTAAAGCTGAGTGTATAGGCGGGATCAGCTGCCATTTTTCGGAGCTCCGCGCCTATGAAGGCAGGGAGCAGGTAGGCGTATTGTGCGGTCTGCTGCATTCCTGCCGATGGATTGGAGGGACGGAAAACCGTGGTGTCTTCCGCGGCATGGAATTCCGTAAGCTTGCGTCCTGAGAATCTGAAAAGATTGCCATGATAATAAGCCGCGAAACCGCCGGAACGGCCATTTTCTGAATCGCTCCAGCGTATGATATAGCTGCAAGGCGCAAGCGTGTCGCCTTCGGCACGACGCTGGGCAATGTGCACGTTATAACCCACGTCGGTTGACATAGCCTCCATGGTCATCGAGAAGCGTGCCGAATCGGTGTATACGTCGGTCGAAGAGAGACGGTCGGCAATATGGCTGATGCGCGGGTCGATCTCGACGGCTATGGCTGTCGATGCGGCAAACAGGATGGAAATGGCAACAAGATATTTCATAATAATAAGCGTCGGATGAATCTGGGTATGCAAAGATACCTGTTGAAATTTTAAACGCAATGCCAATTAAAAAGTTTTGTCTCCATTCAAGAAACAATATCTGAGGTTCGGCCGGGATTTCCTTATTGCCACCCGTTTCGCCGTCGATAGGGATATCGACGGTTCATGTTTTTACATTAACCCGGAATTTTTGAAAAAAAAGGAGGTTGAGTGTAACAAACGCGGAGTTGGTTCCGTCAGATAGATGTAACCCGACAGAAAACAGACGGAAAAATGACCATCACAGAACAGTTTTTCAGGAACGAGATTATGCCATGCCACAAGGCGATGTATCGCCTGGCATACATGATTCTTGAAAACGCCGACGATGCATCCGATGCAGTGCAGATGGCCATGATCCGTATCTGGGAACACCGTGATTCGATGCCGGAAATCGGCAATCCGACAGCTTATTGCATTTCGGCGGCACGCTATGCGGCAATAGATATTGCCCGCAGCCGCAAACCGTCCGACCAGCTTTCTGAAGCCGACAGTCTGGCAGCGTCCGATTCCATGGACGAGCTACTGGAAAAAGACCATGAACTCAGCACATTGAAACGGATGATGCGGCAACTGCCTGAAAATCAGCAGCGCGTACTCAGCCTCAGCGCATTCTCGGAATGCTCTAACACTGAGATAGCACGGATTACGGGTCTCTCGGATGCCAACGTACGGACTCTGTTGAGCCGGGCACGCACAAAACTCCGACTCCTCTATTCCCAACAGCAATGAAACCAGATTTTACCCTCATCAACGATTATCTTCGTCGTTATTACGAAGGAAATACCACTCCGGCCGAGAACGCCATGCTTCTCTCGATGCTTGAAGCAGCCGACGACAGCGAGCTCACCCCTGAGCTCCGCATGGAGCGCGAGATTCTTCGCGCGGTCTGTGACTCGGGCATCAAACTCCGCTCGGAAATCGATATCCCCGCCGGCCTGGAGCAGCGTCTGCTTGATGCCACCATAGGTGAGGCCCAGGCGGACGAGCCTGATGGCATGCGGCGCAGACGTACGTCGGGACTCCTGTATCGCCTCATCGCTGGCGCCGCAGCAGTGGTCCTCGTGCTTGGTATCTCATGGCGTTTTTTCAGCTCGCGGAGTGATATGGAACCGCAGGCAGCCTCGCCGGTTCGTGTGGCCGAAGCCGCCCCCGGTGATACATCAGCGATACCTGACGTCAGTGCAGCAGCATTGCCGGAGGAACACATGATTGCCGAGGCTTCCCCGGTTGTCAGGACCGCTAAAACCTCCGCGGTTGCCAAGTCGGCAGTTCGTCCAGTATCGGTCAGCAACCCCGTGGTGGAGGTTGAAGGCAACACCATAATGATTACCGAACAGGCCGACAGTCTCGAGGCCATGCGCGTGACCCTGCTGGCACTCCAGACCATCGACAGAGCCATGAACAAAGTGGGCACTGAGCTTGCTCCGGCAGCGAAGAGCATCGAGGAGAGCAACAGACAGATTGAAAATACAGCACAAATAATCAAAAACTCATTGATATGAAACGAATCTACACTTTTTTAGCGGCGATTATACTTGCCGTAACCGGACTGTCGGCGCAGACAAACGCCACTCGCGTTTTTGCCGACCTTGCAAAAATCAAAGGTATTACCTCAGTGTATGTGAGCGGCCCGATGATGAAGTTGGGACTCTCGAAATTATCCGACAATATAGATATCGATAATATGGGGGTGGCAATCAAGGGTATCAAAAATCCGGGAGGGCTGGAACTGGTCAATGCAGAGAAGCCAGAACTCGCTTCCCGACTTAAAACGGCCGCTGCCGGGATTCTCAAAGGCAAAAACACCACCGTTCTTGTCGAAACCAAGGACGACGGCGAGAGTGTGAATATTTTCTCTCCAAGTAAACTCGACAATAATGTCATAAGAGATCTTATAATCGAGGTGTCTGAAAAAGATAACGAATATACATTGATTTATATCCATGGCGACATTGAGATTTAAGAGCGGCCTCAGGCTGGCTATGGTGGCGCTCGCTTGTGCACTGCTGTCGACTTCATGCGTGTCGTTCAAGCATAAGACATTCCCTGAACTGGCCCGTTACAACGACAAAGAAGTGGAAGTGGTGAGAGTAAAAAAGGCAATGCTATCCATAGGTCGTCTGTATGTTGGCCGCGAAATAGGTAAAGTAATGAAAGGAATGAAGGGCGTTGAGGTTATAGAATGCAAGAGCCGCGCTTCGGTGGCCGATTGCAGAAGGCTCCTTGCCGAAAAACAGATTGGCGATATGCTTCTTGAGACAATTGAACGCTCAGATACCTTGAGAATATATGGCTATCCGATGCCTGACGGCCGCATCGACCGGATGATGATAGTGGCTCAGGAGGCTCCCGACGATATGCAGCTTATTGTGATTTCCGGGAAGATAGATATCGCAAGCAACCTGTAGGGGCTGATGAAAAGCATCTGACAGCCGCTTTCGGCCGGAGGTTTGCAGATGACGTGAATATTCAGTAAATTTGAATGGTATTCCGTCAAACCAACAACCCAGACCATGTCATTACCACGATCATTTGTAAAAACTCTTATAGGATCGGCTTTACTCGCAGCGGGTACAGCCGGTTCTTTTGCATCTCCCCGGCAGACAATTTCGTTGAACAGCAACTGGCAGTTCCGCTTTTCCCATGAGGTAAACAACAGCGATTCGCGCCGGGTCGACCTTCCCCATACCTGGAACGCCCAGGATGCCCTGGCCGGTAAAATAGACTACAAGCGAGGAATAGGCAACTATACCAAGACCATTCCGGTGGGCGAGGAGCTACGTGGGAAGCGCCTTTACGTGAAATGCAACGGTGCCAACAGTGTGTGCAATCTGTTTGTCAACGGGCGGCATGTGGGCGAACATCGCGGAGGATATTCCGCATTTGTGTTCGAGATTACCGATTTTGTGGACTACGGAAAGAACAATACGCTGCTGCTGAGAGTGAACAACGGCGAACAGCTCGATGTGATGCCTCTGGTGGGCGACTTCAATTTCTATGGCGGACTTTACCGTGATGTGAATCTCATAGTAGGCGACACCATAGGCCTCTCCCTGCTCGATTACGGATCGCCGGGAGTGTATCTGCGTCAGGACTCGGTGAGCGAGCGCCATGCCGGTGTCACAGTCGGTGTGCGACTTTCGGCGCGCACCGCTCGCCCCGAGGATGTGACGTTGCGTATCGAGGTGCTTGACGGCGACCGCAGCCTGCTTTCGCGCGAGAAGAGAGTGACAGTGCTTCCAGGCGCCGTGGCGCAGCCGGACAGCCTCAAGTTCGAGATTGACCATCCCCGCCTGTGGGACGGGCGCCGCGACCCGTTTATGTACTCCGTAGAAGTCAGCGTGCTGAAAGACGGCAAGGTGATGGACAGCGTGAGGCAGCCGCTCGGTCTGCGCTATTTCCACACCGATCCGCAGAAGGGTTTCTTTCTCAACGGGCGTCATCTACCTCTGCACGGTGTGAACCGCCATCAGGAGCGCGCGGGCATAGGCAACGCGCTTCTGCCTGAGCATCACCGCGAGGATATGGACATAATGCTCGATATGGGTGTGAACGCCATGCGTCTGGCCCATTACCAGCAGTCGGAATACATGTATGACCTCACTGACAGCAACGGCATAACCGTGTGGGCTGAAATTCCCTTTGTAGGGCCCGGCGGATATGCCGACAAGGGTTTCGTGAACCAGGAATCATTCAAGGAGAACGGGCGTCAGCAGCTCCGCGAGCTTATACGTCAGAACTACAATCACCCGTCAATCATGTTCTGGGGACTCTTCAACGAGCTCAAGGAGGCCGGTGACAATCCGGTGGAATACGTGAAGGAACTCAATGTCATGGCCCACGCCGAGGATCCCACGCGCCCCACCACCGCGGCAAGCAATCAGGGAGGCGCCCTCAACTTCATCACCGACAATATAGCGTGGAACCGCTATGACGGATGGTATGGCTCTTCGCCCGCCACTCTCGCCACCTGGCTCGACGCCACCCATCGCGATTACCCGGAATTGCGCATAGGTATCAGCGAGTATGGCGCGGGCGCGAGCGTGCGCCATCAGCAGGACAGTGTGGTGCAGCCGGTGCCCTCGGGCCGCTGGCATCCGGAAAACTGGCAGCTCGTCTACCATATAGAGAACTGGCGCATAATCAGCAGCCGACCGTTTGTTTGGGGAAGTTTCGTGTGGAACATGTTTGACTTCGGGGCCGCTCACCGCACCGAAGGCGAACGCGACGGTATAAACGACAAGGGCCTGGTGACCCACGACCGCAAGACAAAGAAGGACGCGTATTATTTCTATCGCGCCAACTGGAACTCCGAACCGATGGTCTATATAGCCGGGAAGAGAGCCGAGCGCCGTAGTCGGGAAACAACGGATGTCACCGTGTTCAGCAACAGCGGTGCTGTGACGCTTTACGTCAACGGAAAAAAAGCCGGGACAGCCCAGCCTGACAATACGATGGTATGCACCTTCACAGGCGTGAAACTTGCCGAAGGTGAGAATATAATCGAGGCTGTGGCCGGGAATAAGAAGCATCCTCTGACCGACCGTTGTGTCTGGAACCTTTCCCCGCAATTGTAATGACCCGATATGAAAAGGGTGGATAAATCCGCAGTGATAATCCGCAGCCGATTAGTGCCGAAAGGAATATGTATAAATCTTTTCGGGACGTTCTGGGCCAGAGATACAAGCTGGATTGATAAGTATGTGGTCAATCACGAGCGGATTCATACTGCTCAACAGCGCGAAATGCTCTTCCTGCCGTTCTACATCATCTATGTGATCGAGTGGCTTATCCGGTGCGTTCAATACCGTGACCGGAAAAAGGCATATTACAATATCTCGTTTGAGCGCGAGGCTTATGCCAACGGCCATAATCTCAATTATCTTTCGTCCCGAAAGTGCTACGCCTGGATCAAATATCTCCGTAAGGATTAGGAGAGAGAAAAGAGAGTGAGGGCGTTGGCGGTTGTGATTGAAGCGAGATTGTCGGGAGTAAGGCCGAGTGCTGAGGCCACGCGGGCAGCTGTGTGAACGAGATAGGCACTTTCGTTGCGCTTGCCGCGTTTGGGTACCGGGGCCAGGTACGGCGAGTCGGTTTCCAGAAGCAGACGGTCGGTGCCGATTGCCGGCAGCGTGTCGACTAAGCGGGAGTTTTTGAAAGTGACTATGCCGTTGATTCCGAAATAGAAGTCGACGGTGCGCTTTACGGCCTCCACATCCTCAGGCGTCCCTCCGAAACTGTGCATCACTCCGGTGGCCTCCGGAAATTCCGAAAGCACTTCCAGTGTCTGGGGCAGTCCTTCGCGGCAGTGGATTATCACCGGCAGTTTTCTTGCGGCAGCCCACTGCATCTGCTGTTCGAGCGCCTGCATCTGCTGCTCGGCAAACTTCTTGTCCCAGTAAAGGTCTATGCCTATTTCTCCTATCGCAATGTAGTCGGCGCTATGGCTTTCAAGCTCCTCACGGGTGGCTTCCAGGTCTTCGCGCCAGCCTTCGTTGATTTCTGTAGGATGAAGGCCCATGGCCATGAACGTAACGTCGGGGCGCTGCTCGTGGAGCCGGCGCATCGGCTCTATGGTAGTGAGGTCGACATTAGGGAAAATCATGCGGTCAATCCCCGCCTCAAGCGCGCGGTCAACGGCGTCGGCGCCGGTCAGTCCCTCGGCATCGAATTCCGGAAGATAAAGATGTGTATGGGTATCAATCAGCATAATCAGTGAGTGCGTGTGCGCGATTTGTCGGCTATGGCGGCGAAGAAGTCGCGGGCCGCGGGAGTGAGTCCTGCATTGTCGAGCGATGCTATTGCTTCGTCCACGTATGTGTCGATGAGCTTGTGGCAGCGTGCGGGAAGGTCGAGAGCCGTGTACACTTTCCTTACTCGCTCTATCTTTTCAGCAGGAGCCGAAGGCGATTCTATTTCATGGCGCAGAATGCCGTCCTTGTCTTCGGCGAGAGCTGTGATGAGCAGCCATGTCTTTTTGTCGTTTAGGATGTCGCCGCCTATTTCCTTGCCGAACACCAGAGGATCGCCGAAGGTGTCGAGATAGTCGTCCTGAAGCTGGAAGGCCAGTCCGAGTTTCTCGCCGTAGCCGTACATAGCGCGGAGAGCGTCTTCCGAGGCTCCTCCGGCAATGGCTCCGAGAGCGCATGCGCACCCCAGAAGCACGGATGTCTTCAGGCGTATCATTTCCATGTATTCACCGGTGGTCACGTCGGTGCGTTGCTCGAAGTCCATATCGAGCTGCTGGCCTTCGTAGACCTCCATAGCCGTTTTGTTCATCATTTCCAGAAGCTTCAGCAGCGTGTCGGCGGTTGTTCCGCGGCAAAGCAGAATGTTGGAATACGTGAGCATGGCATCGCCTGAAAGAATGGCAGTGCGCTCGTTCCAGCGGCGGTGTACTGTGGGCTTGCCGCGGCGCATGTCGGCGTGGTCCATCACATCGTCGTGGAGCAGCGTGAAGTTATGGAACATCTCCACGGCCAGAGCCTGGTTTATCGCCCGCATCGGGTCGCCGCAGAATGCCTCGGCGCTTGCCAGCGTGAGCACGGGGCGAAGACGTTTTCCTCCGCAGGAAAGGGCATAGATTATGGGCTGATAGAGTCCGGCGGGAGAGGAGGGAAGGCCGGGGTCGGAAATGCGGGTCTCGATCATATCGAGATATTCTTTGGTGGTATGCATGGTTGTGGTGTTTTGTCAGTTAATGTGAAAGCGCGTTCATGAACGTGGCGGCTGCAAGCGAATCGGTGCCATAGGCTTCTTTTATCGCGCCGACCAAAGCGGTGCTGTCCGGGTCGCCTGTCAGGCTGACGGCGAGGGTGCGCGGCGGCGCGGCCACCGTGAGCACGTGAGCCCGGAGCGGGAGGGGAAGTGTTGCGGTGACGGAATCGATGGCGAGGGCAAACCGCGTGGCGAGCGAATCGCGTCCGGAGCCGGTGTAGCGAGCGGTCACGCTGCGTGTGAACCGTCCCGCAAAGGGGTAGTGAGTGTGGGAGGCTCCGGTCATCCATGCCACAAGTGTCTCGGCTATCTCTTCCGGCTCAAGGGAGTCCACGGCGAGCGCGGCCTGCGTCTGGGGCGACGAGGCCGGATCGAGCGTCAGCCCGTGGTCGGGCGGAACAGAACCGCCGCCAGCCCCGCTGCAGGCGCAAAGCAGGCCGATGACGGTCGGCAATATCGATGCGATATAGAATCTTACTCTCATTCTATGTGGCGTTTGCGTCTACAAATTTACACAGAATGAGTCATCTGTCAAAATAAATCATGCGCTAACATATTGGGTGATAATAACGCCAATCTGGCAAAGTGCGCCTGCTGATTTTTGTCAGATTGTAAAAAACAATAGTCAGAATGATAAAAACTACGGAGCTGCAGGTTGCTTACATTTATATGCTCGATGCTCTGGCCTGGGAGGGTGCCCATGCTGAGGCGATGGACGGGTTATCACCGATTTAGAGCTACCCGAGGGTGTAAGACGCGTTGAGGGAAGATGAACTGATATCGGGAAGCTGTTGTTTTAACTATGATAAGATTAAAACAAATGGCTTCTGATTCTACTGCTCAACCGGCTGCGACCGGGCTGTCGGTACCGCCGAGAAACTATGGCGCGTTCGTGGTGTTCATAGCCATTATCGGCGCCTTCTCCTCGTTGGTAAACGATATGTATCTTCCCACGATTCCCGATATGATGCGGGAATTCCATACCACACCGTCGATGACGCAGATGGGCCTTTCCATGGCCATGGCCGGTATGGGCCTCGGCTCGGTGCTGTGGGGCTCGGCCAGCGACCGCTACGGCCGCAAGCCGGTGCTTCTGGTCTCGCTGGTGATTTTTGCTGTTGCCACGGCCGTATCGCTTTTTTCGCGCAATATAGTATTTTTCATAGTGTGCCGTCTGTTCCAGGGACTCGGCGCCGGAGGGGCGATGGTTCTTTCCACCTCTATTCCGGCCGACGTCTACATGGGACGTCAGCTTGCCAAGCTTATGGCCATAGTGGGAGCGATCAACGGTATCGCACCGGCGCTCGGCCCGGTTGTGGGCGGTTTCATGGCCGACTGGGTGGGCTGGCGCGGAATATTCGTGCTCCTGCTGGTGATAGGCGTGGGCATGACGTTCTGGACAACCCGCTATCACGAGACTCTTCCTCCGTCGCGGCGCCTAAAGGTGAAGTCGATGGCTGATTACCTGCGGGCCTACAAGAGTCTTTTCATCAACGGCCGCTTTATGCTTTACGTCGTTATCAAGGCTGTGGCCATCGGACTTCTTTATGCCTACATTTCGTCGGCGCCATTTATCATTCAGGACCACTACCACTTCAGTTCCGTGGATTTCGGCCTGATTTTCGGCGGCAACGCACTCTGCATGGGTATAGGCTCCACACTCGCCCTCCGCTTCAAGGTGATGAAGCAGGGAATGGTGGTGGGCTGTGTGGGGATGTTTGTGTTTGCCTGCGCCGAGGCCGTGGTGATGTGGGTTGACGCCCCCTTCCTCTACTATGAGATTTCAGCGTTGCCCATGCTTCTGTTCTCGGGCATGATTTTCTCAAGCGCCAACACCCTTTCCATGGAGGAGGGGAGGGCCGAGGCGGGTACCGCCTCGGCGATACTGAGCGTGGTGAAATATGTTTTCGCCGCCGTGGTGTCTCCTCTCGTAGGCCTTGGCAACATGCTTCATTCCACAGCCATAGCGTTTGTGGTTATCACACTGATAGCGCTTGTGCTCGCATGGTTTGCATGGCGTCTGGCTCCTTTGGCCGATATGGTGCGCAAGTAAAGGAAGGGAGCACTAAAATCTTATCTGTACTCCGGCAAGAATGTTACGTCCGCGCAGGCGGAAGGAGTGCTCTGTGCGCGAGAGCGTGCCGTAGTTCACATACTGATAGCTGCGACGGTTCAGCAGGTTATTGGCCGTGAGTGAAAGGCGTGTCTTGCCCACGTGCCACACCACCGAGGCATCGAGCAACACAAGCGAGGCTGTGTTTCCTTCGGGGAAACGTGTCAGGAAATGTTCCGCACCGGCGGTCAGCTGGACATGGTCGCTGGGTATGACGGTGGCGGATATGTTCTGGTGGAAGGAATGGTAGTTGGTTGACTCACCGTTGATTTTCAGCCGTGAATATCCATATTCAGCATTATAGTTGGCCGACAGCCAACGGCATAGGCTGCCCTTGAAATACGGTTTCACTCCGGCCGTAAGCTGTCGGAAAGGTATTACGGCATCATCGCGCATCGACGAGGCCGAAGAGGTCGAGGCATTGATATCGAAGCCCGTCACCATTCGGCTGTGGCCAAGCCCTTTGCTGAAACCGCCGTTTATGAACCACGAATCGCTGTGGTGAAGGCGGTCGGCGTAAGTGGAAACTATGAAATCGCCTACGAACAACTGGTTTGACATCAGCGAACTCCGGCTATGGTTATAAGTGGCTGAAAGATTGAAAAACAGCGATTTTAACGGATTGCGGTAGCGATAGGAAAGTGTGGCGGCAATATCGTGAGAGTACTTGTCGGGATTCTCAGCAATGAAAAGATTCCTGTAGTCGGAAAGCACGGGAGCCGTGATGTTGAGATAGGCCTGCGGCGCGCCGAGGCGGTAGGCCACCGAGGCGGAAATATCGGATTTAGATGTGAGTTGGCGTTTCACGTACAGGCGTGGCGCTGCCGAGAGATAGTCATGCTGCCCGGCAACCGAATAATGGAGCCATCTCAGAGCCGCACGCAGTGATGCCCTCCAGCCGCCGCGTTCGTAATCCACCTGTGGGGTTGCGTAAATGTTTGAGAGGAATGCGCTGTGCGATCCGTAGTTGTCAAATTCGCCGAGGCCTGAAAGAGCCGTATTCATGCGGTGATAGTCTATGTCGAGGCCGGTTGTGGCATAATATTTCCAGAAACGGCTGAGTTTACCGAATTTTGTTTCCGTTGTGCTGCGGAAATCGGTGGTGCCGACGCTCTGCACGGCATCCTCTTCGCCCGCAATCAGCAGTCTGTCGGGACGATAGACCAGCGAGTTGCGCGAGATGAGTGTGAAGAGTTTTTTATCGTTGCGTTTCACAAGTTTAAGGTCGTTGGCGGCCGACAGGCTTTTGCGGTTCACCAGCTGGTCTACGTCAAACGAGCCGGTGATAGCGGAGTTCGACCTGGTCCAGACGCCGGAGGCCGTGAACTTCTCTTTAAGATAATATTCGCGCTTGTTCGTCTGGCTGAAGAACTGTGCCGAAAGGTCGTGACTCTGGGTGCGCTGCGAATTCTTTTGCACGAAATCGGGAATAAGCTCACTGAAATAATTGGTGGTCAGTGCTGAATTGTAGTCCAGCCGGTCGCCTATATAGTTAAGCTTCAGACGCATGGAGGTGTCGCCCGATTTCCATGCCGTGATTGCGTTTGCCAGCCACGACAGATTGTCGCGCGTGCGCTTCTCAGTGAGCGGCGCGCTGATTATGTCGGCCGATATGTATTCGGGCCATAGGGACGCGGTGTAGTCCGACGAGAACATGTCGTCGAAGTCATGTTCCTGTATCTCGTTGGCGGGATTCCAGCCGGTGTTGTCGGCTTTCAGTGTGACGATATTCTGAACGCGTGAAGCGATGCGCATGGTGTAGAGCGAGCCGTTGTAAAGCAGCGGTTCGACTCCGGCTGAGGTCTTAGCTACTCCCACCCAACGGCTGCGGGCATCCTCTTTCAGTTTGAGATTTATGCCTGCTTCCTCGGGAAATTCTATGCCTTCGAGTGCCTTGACTGGCTGATGGTTCTCCATCACCTCAACTGATTTCACATCCTTGTGCGATATGTTGTTGGTGGCGAGACCATACTGGCCTCCGATTAAATCGTTGCCGTCTATATAGAATTTGTTGATGGGTTTTCCCTGATACTTTATTGTGCCGTCATCCTCCACTTTGATTCCTGGCAGACGTTTTATGACGTCGATTATCGCGTTGTCCTTTGCGTTGGCATACCGGGCCACGTTGAATACCAGAGTGTCGCCTTTGGCATAGATGTCGGGGGCAGCCACAATCACATCCTTCAGCAGCGTGGCCTTCGGTTTCAGGCTTACGGCTGACATGTCTGCATCCACAGGCAGTGAAAGGGTCTCGTAGCCCATGAAACGGAATGTTACGGAGTCGGCCCCGGCTTTGGGCGCGATGGAGAAACGGCCCTCCCTGTCGGTTGACGTAAACGCCCCTTTCGATTTCACGATGCAGCCCACGATGGGCTCACGGGTGTCGGCATCCGTCACGATGCCTTGCAGTTTCCCCGGGCCTGCTGCCGAGGCCGACAGCAGGCTCAGGAGAACGCAGAGTATTGAAAAGCTGATTCTGTTCATTTTTTCCAGTCAAGTTCTATGTAGTCGTAGGGAAGTTCCATCGGGTCGTATGCGTCGGGCTGCGGATTTCCCGCCCCGTCGGTTACGGTGATATGGCCGCCGGTGGTAGCTTCATAGTAAGCGTATGGATTCACTTCATAACGGTGCTTGGCGTCGTAATATCCAAGGCGGTCAGTTTTGTTGAACGGCACTTTGTAGATGGTGACGGGCCTGTCGGCCTTCGACTTTATCCCGATGCACTCAAAGGTGTAATGACCCTCTGCGTCGGAGGCCTTCATTATAAGGCCGGGCAGTCCGTGGAGCTTCCAAGGCCCGTCCATAATCGGAATTTCCTCGGTGTAGAACACCGTCCACTCCCGTCCGCGGAACCGGCACCGCGCGCTCTGGCACTCGTAGCCAAGAACGGTCGTAAACGAATCGGTCAGCTCCCAGTCGAGCACGGGCATCTCCTCGTCGTAGCGGAACCAGTCCTGACAGATTTTTTCAGTGTGGGTCAGGCGTCCCTCGGGATAGTTCTTATAGATTGTCATGAACTCGCCGTTATCAAGCTTGCCGTCCATTGCAGCCTGGGCAATCTGGTCGGGCGAGGAACACGTGATGAGGGAGTCGACTGTCAGATTTTTGTAGCTCGAGAATTTCGAGAGACCGCCGGGGCCTATCTGCAGCAGCATATTGTCGGAGTCGTAGTTTTCTTTGAGAGAGGCGGTGGTGTCTACGCACCAGCGGTAGTCGTAGACAAATTCCATGGTCTCGGGCGCGAGGGTTTCGGTTTCCGGAACTGATCCCTGAAAGATGCTGAGCTGACGGCGGATTACTTTGCCTGATGCCAAACTTGCGGCTACACCGGCGATGGCGAGAATCAAAAATATTTTCTTCATATCGTTTGTTGTTTGATGCCGCAAAGTTATTGTGCCGTTACGCCTCGGGCCGAAAATAATCATTACTCAAGCATTATGGAATTATTACTAAATTATTATTCTCAGGTAATCGGCCTGAGTTTTAGGATTATGACTGATGAAAAATACCTAATTTTGCATCATGGAACGACGGATAAAGACATTGTATATTGTAACGATAATAGCCATTCTTGCTTTTCTGGGAATGCAGTCATACTGGCTTTACGGACGCTATGAGTTTGCTCTCAGTGATTATGAGCGCAATCTGGGCGCACGGATAGAGAAGTGCGTGGCCGAATATAACGCGATACGCGCGGTCAGTTCGGATTCCCGTGTGGATTCTTTCAGGAATGGTAAAGATTTCAACACTTTCTATGTCCCTTCGTTCTCGCTGTCGCAGAAATATGGCGATACGGTTCAGACAAAGCGCACGTCAAGAATCTATACTTACCGGTTTTCGGCTCACGAACTTCTGGGACTCAAGCCGGGTACGCCACTCACCGAGGAACAAAAGGATCGTGCCATGAAACTCGCCGTAGTTCAGACGGAAACGCCTGTCGACTCCATGATTTTCGACTCTTCGGGCGCTAAGGACGAGAATGAGGCATGGCTTGCCACGAATAATGTCCAGACGGAGCGGAAATGTCCGTTTACCGTGGAAGGAATAGACTCCATTATGGAAAAGGCCGGTATAAAGGCCGAAGTAACTCTGGCGAGAGTCGACAGCATGGTATGGAATACTGCGGTCGAATATCACAAATCTGTTTTCTCTCCTGCTGTCTCCATGATTATACCTTATTCGCAGTTGCAGGGCCTGACGGCGTGCATAGTCAGCCGTGTGAATCCATTTGACGTGCTTCCCGGAATGGGGCCTGCGCTTATAATCACGCTGTTTGTGTCATGCCTGCTTATAGTGTGCCTGGTGTTGCAGTTCTCAACCGTGTTGAAGCTGTCGCGTCTCGACAAGATGCGCAACAGTTTTGTCACCACCATGATCCACGAACTCAAGCGGCCTATCTCCACTCTCAAGATGTGTGTGTCGGCCATGGGAATCGATTCCATGATGCGGAGCGGGGAAGTGAGGAAAGAAATACTGGCCGAGACAAGAAATGCCCTTGACAATCTCTCGGCATATTTTTCGAAGCTCAGGGATATCACTTTCAATAATGTGGAGCAGATACCTCTGAATATCCGCAGTGTGAATCTCAGGGAACTGTTTGACAGTGTGGCGTCAGCGGCGGTAATCCCGTCAGGAAAAACTGTGGAAATCAGAAATAATATAGGCGGGGAGACGGAGGTGTCGGCCGACCGTTCCCACCTGTTCAATATCCTCAACAATCTGGTGGAGAATGCCATTAAGTATTCCGGAAGAGCGGTTGAAATCACCGCCGAGGCTTCCGTGAGCAACGAGACCGTGGAAATCCGGATAGGCGATAACGGTAGCGGCATATCATCAGGCGACCTCAGGCATATTTTCGACCGTTTCTACAGGGGCAACGCCACGGCAGGCGAACCGCCTGGCATGGGGCTTGGACTGACCTACGTTAAGTTGCTTACAGAGGCCCATGGCGGCAGCATCACCGTAAGCAGCTCAGAGGGCAAAGGAACATGTTTCACGATAAAACTTCCGCAATGAAAAACGCGCTCAAGATACTTTTAGTGGATGATGATTTCCGCAATTCAATGCTTCTCAAGCGGTTCATCGAGGCGGAAGGTTACGAGACACTCTATGCCGAAAACGGCAGGGTGGGACTGGAAATGTACCGCAGCGAGAATCCCGACCTTATTCTTCTGGACATAAACATGCCGGAACTGGATGGCTTCGAGATGGCAAGGATTATCCGCGAGACCGACAAACGCGTGATTATCTTCTTCCTGACCGACCGTACGGATAAGGTTGACCGGCTTCACGGCTTCTCGCTCAAGGGCAATGACTATATTCCCAAGCCGTTTTATCCCGAGGAGCTGATGGCCAGAATCAGGGAGCGTCTTGACAGCATGATTGTGTCGACCGAAACTGTCTACGAAATCGGTCAGACGGTGTTCCGTCCCAATATCTCCACGCTGGTATATGCGGGGCAGACTTCGTTGCTGTCGCTGCGTCAGGCCGAGATTCTGACTATTCTCGCGGAGAATCAGGGCGCGGTGGTGAGCCGTGATACGATTCTAAATGCAGTGTGGGGCGACGCAAGCTATTCCAATTCCTTGTCGCTGAATGTGCAGATCACATATCTGCGGCGTCTGATCGCTGATCCCTCGGTAAGTATCGTCTCGCTTAAGAAGCGTGGCTATATGCTCACCGTTAATTCGTAGAGTAATCTTCGATAATCCGGATTATTTCCTCGCCGAAGGCATTGAGCTTGTTTTTTCCTATGCCGTGGATTTGCTTTAGGTCGCTCAGTGTCGAGGGGCGTTCGCGCGAGATTTCCATGAGGGTTCGTGTGGAGGCAATCCAGAAGGCCGGTTTGCCTTCGGCTTTTGCCTTTGCGTAGCGCCATGCCGAGAGGGCGTCGAACAGCGCTGAGTCGGCCTGGTTGAGTTCGGTATCGGCGGTTTCCGGCTTTTTCTCCTTACGTTTTTCGGGAGCGGGTTTGGCCAAAACGGCACGGGCTTTTGCATCAAGGAATCCGGCGGTGGTGAATCGCTCCGAAGCGAATGTGTGCAGCAGTCGGAGTTTGAGACTGAGAGCGTCGTACAGCGTTTCCCTGGCTTCCGTAAGGCGGCGTGTGGTTTCCTTGTTGTCGGTTTTCGAAGGCGTTTTTTCAAGCAGCGATGTCATCGGCGTGAGCTCTTTAATGAAGTAGACCGAGGCGTCGTTTATTCTCGCGTCCGTTCTCCCGTCGGTCCCTTCTTTCACCAGCGGAAGGTAAGAATTGACAAACCGGCAGCTCACATCTTCTATCTTTCCCGGAACGGCTGAGGCATATTCGCGGTAAAGCCGCGTCAGTTCGGGATATGTCTTGTAGAGAAATTCCTCTATGATGCGCTGGAGGTCGGCTAACGCGTGAGTGACCGGCTGCATGTCGAAGAGTTCAGCGAAGCAATGTGCCCTGAATTCCTTTTCAAGAGTGCCTACGCACGGGTCGCCGGGCCGTAAGGGCGGATTTGCTGTGGCGAAATCCGTCACCTCGGGGTCGTTGATGATGGCGCGGGGTGATAGCGGCGCATCGAGCACGAGTCCTTCGAGGCTGCGGCAGCGCGAGAGCGCCACGTAGGTCTGTCCGTGGGCAAACGAGTGGGCAAGGTTTATGATTGCCTTGTCGAAGGTCAGACCCTGGCTTTTGTGAACCGTAATGGCCCAGGCCGTGCGCAGCGGGAACTGGGAGAAGCGGCCCTGCACCTCCGCAGTTATTTCCGCCGTCTGTTCATTGACGGTATATCTGTTGTTTTCCCAGGTGGCGCGTTCCACCTCCACGGTTTCGGCGCCGTCACCGAGCAGCCGCACATTCACACAGTCGGGGAGGATGGCTTCAACCGTTCCCATGGAGCCGTTGAAATAGCGGTGCGAGGCGTCGTTGCGCAGAAACATCACTCGCGCGCCAGGTTTCAGCTCCAGGCACTCGTCGGCGGGATAGGAGTATTCGGGAAACTCTCCTTCGGTCGTGGCAAGGAGTTTCACCGGCGCTCCGGGCAGCTGGGCGAGGCGCTGTTCGTTGATGGCGCGCGCGTCGCGGTTGTGGGTCACCAGGCGTATGTAGCCCTCGCGGTCGTCGGGATTGAAGGCGGATATGTAGTGTGAATTAAGTGTCTGGAGGGTGCGGGCATCGGCCGAGTTGTCGCGCACGCGGTTGAGGATGTCAAGAAAGCCGGTATCGGTCTGGCGATAGCATTTCTCAAGGTTCACGCTCTGGAAGCCGGCTTTCTGCAGCGCGTGGCTCGAAAAGAAATATGGTGTGGCGTAATGAGGGGAGAGCAGGGCCCAGTCCTCGGGCTTTACCACGGGCGCGAGCTGCATAAGGTCGCCGGTGAGAAGCAGCTGCACCCCTCCGAAAGGCAATTGGCAGCGGCGGAGGCGGCGCAGGGCGTCGTCAACGGCGTCGAGCAGGTCGGCGCGCACCATGCTCACCTCGTCGATTATCAGCAGGTCGATGCCGCGGATTATCTTGATTTTGTCGCGGGAGAAACGTCCGTAGCTTTTCTGCGCTCCCGCTGCGGTCGTTCCCGGGACGTATGGCGAGAGCGGCAACTGGAAGAATGAGTGGATGGTGACACCACCCGCGTTGATGGCGGCTATGCCTGTGGATGCCACCACCACGGCACGTTTCGCTGTTGTGGACGTCAGTTGCCGCAGGAAGGTGGTCTTTCCCGTGCCGGCACGCCCGGTCAGGAACACGTTGCATGACGTGTTTTCAATCAGCCTTCGGGCAAGTTCCATTTCGGGATTCGGGGAGGATGGTTCCATAGTCATGGCCATTGAGGTGATGAAGATTTTGAAATAAAGCGGCGTGTCAAAATCGGGTTTTGACACGCCGCCAGCTTTTTTTCGGTTCTGAGGAAATTGTTGCGGATTATCCTCCGAAGTTATCGTAGTGGATGTTTTCGGGGTCAACGCCGAGGCTGTCGAGCATTTTGTTTACGGCAGCGCTCATCGGGCCGGGACCGCACATGTAGTATTCTATATCCTCCGGGGCGTCGTGGTTCTTCAGGTATGTGTCGTAAATTACCTGATGCACGAAGCCGGGAGTGTATTTTACGCCTGCTGCATCTGCCGCGGGGTCGGGACGGTCAAGAGCCAGATGGAAATGGAAGTTGGGGAACTCCTTCTCAAGCTGCAGGAAATCCTGGAGATAGAACACTTCGTTGAGGGCACGCGCGCCGTAGAAATAGTGCATTTCGCGGTCGCGTGTGTTGAGGGTCTTGGTCATGTGCATGATCTGTGCGCGGAGCGGGGCCATACCGGCGCCTCCGCCTATCCACATCATCTCTTTCTTGGAGTCGAAAATGGGGTGGAAATCTCCGTAAGGGCCGCTCATGAGCACCTTGTCGCCGGGCTTGAGCGTGAAGATGTAGCTCGATGCGATACCGGGCATCACGTCCTGGAAACCTACCTGAGGTTTCGGCTTGAAGGGCGGGGTGGCTATGCGCACGGTGAGCATGAAGCGGTCGCCCTCGGCGGGATAGTTGGCCATGGAGTAGGCGCGCACGGTAGTCTCGTCGTTGCGGCACTTGAGGCTGAACAGTCCGAACTTTTCCCATGCGGGGAGATATTCCGCACCGATGGAAGCCTTGTCGATATCCTTGTCGTAGTCCATGGTGTAGGGTGGAATCTTTATCTGGGCGTAAGAGCCGGGAATAAAGTCCATGTGTTCTCCCTTGGGAAGGGCCACGATAAATTCCTTGATGAAGGTCGAGACGTTGTTGTTCGAAACGACCTCGCACTCATACTCCTTTATGTCGAGCACGGAGGCGGGAACACCGATTTTCATGTCTTCTTTTACCTTCACCTGGCATGCGAGGCGCCAGTCATCCTTTATCTGCTTGCGCGAGAAATGCACGGCTTCTGTGGGAAGAATATCGCCACCGCCCTCGAACACCTGCACTTTGCACTGTCCGCAGCTGCCTTTGCCGCCGCAGGCCGAGGGAAGGAACACGTTGCAGTCTGCCATCGATGCGAGCAGCGATTTGCCCGACTCGGCTTTCACGTCGGTGTCGTTGTTGATGTTGATGTTTACCTTGCCGGTGTGAACCAGGTAATGCTTGGCTGTAAGAAGCACGGCCACCAGCAGCAGGGTTATGAGCAGGAAGATGCCCACGCCGGCAAGTATGGTCAGCGACGAGGCCGACATAGCGAGAAATATAACGTTTGTTGCCATGGTTTTACAGTTTTATTCCGAGGAAGCTCATGAAAGCTATGCCCATGAGGGCGGTGAGAATGAATGTGATGCCGATGCCGCGGAGCGGACGCGGAATGTTGGAGTAGGTCTGGAGACGTTCGCGGATTGCGGCGATGGCCACGATTGCGAGAAGCCAGCCGATGCCCCAACCGGCGCCGGCGCAGAATGATGTGAACACGCTGTCGAAGCCGCGCTGCTGCATGAACAGCGAGCCGCCGAGAATGGCGCAGTTCACGGCAATGAGCGGCAGGAATATGCCGAGCGACGAATACAGCGCGGGGCTGTATTTCTCCACTGTCATCTCCACGAGCTGTGTCATGGATGCTATCACGGCAATGAACATTATGAGCGAGAGGAAGCTGAGGTCAACATCGGCGAACTGCGGGCCCAGCCATGTGAGAGCGCCGGCCTGAAGCACGTAGGTGTTGAGCAGATAGTTTATGGGGAGGGTGATGCAGAGCATGAATGTCACCGCCACACCCAGTCCGAGAGCTGTCTTTACATTTTTAGATACCGCCAGAAACGAGCACATGCCCAGGAAGTAGGCGAATATCATATTGTCGACGAAAATCGAGCGTATGAATAGGTTGAGATTCTCCATCTTCAGATTTGTTTTTCGTTAGCTTTTTGATTGGTGTGCGGTCATTCGTCCTGAAGGTCTTTGTTGATCGAACGGTGAACCCAGATTATGCAGCCCACCACAATGAGAGCCATGGGAGGAAGAATCATCAGGCCGTTGTTGACATAGCCGTGGTCGTAGCACCACTGGGGTATCACCTGATATCCGAGCAGTGTGCCGCTTCCGAGGAGCTCGCGGAAGAAGCCCACAATCACAAGAATTATGGTGTAGCCGATGCCGTTGCCCACGCCGTCGAGGAACGAGGGCCAGGGCTTGTTGGCCATGGCGAAGGCCTCGAGACGGCCCATGAGGATACAGTTGGTGATGATGAGACCAATGAACACGGAGAGCTGTTTGGACACGTCGTAGGTGTAGGCTTTAAGCAGCTGGTCTACGATTACTACCAGTCCGGCCACCACCACCAGCTGCACAATTATTCGGATGTTGGTGGGGATGGTGTTGCGAATGAGCGATATTATCACATTGGAGAAAGCGAGAACCGCAATCACGGAGATGCCCATCACTATGGCCGGCTCGAGTTTGGCGGTCACGGCGAGCACCGAGCAGATGCCGAGCACCTGCACTATCACGGGGTTGTTCTTCGAGAAGGGGTTGAAGAAAACCGTTTTCCAGTTTATTTTTTCGGCCATGGCGTTTATTTGGTTCTAAGGGATTCGAGGAATGATTTATATGGCGAGAGGGAGTTGGAGAGCATTTCGCCCACGCCCTTGCTGGTGACTGTGCCGCCGGAGATGCCGTCCACATAGTCTTCGTCGCCCTGGGGTTTCTGTCCGGCTTTCACCACAGCTATGGGCAGGAAGCGGTCGGCCTTGAACATCTGCTTGCCTTCAAACTGGTTGCTGAAAGCGGGCTTTTCTATCTCGGCGCCGAGTCCGGGAGTCTCGCCCTGGTGGGCGAAGTAGGCTCCGTAGACGGTCGAGCCGTCGGCGTCAAAGGCGATATATCCCCATATCGGGCCCCAGAGGCCGGCTCCATAGCAGGGGAGGATGTATTTCACGGCACCGTCGGGAGTCTGGCAGGTGAACACGGGAAGTTCGCGCTTGTCGGCGGGAAGCTTCACCTGAGCTGCCACATCCACGGTGAAAGCGTCGGCGCCCTCTATTATCTGGCCGCGGTCGTTGTAGACGGCCTGAGCGGTGACATATTTGTTGAAGTCCTCGACCACCTGTCCCTTTTCCGGAACGATATGGGCGGCGGCGAGTATCTGGCGCATCTTGTCGGCGTCGATATTGCTCTGCTGGCGCGAGCGGAGCGACAATGCCACCGTGGCGAGGGCCGTGCCCACGATGAGCACCAGTGCCACTATATATATTGTGGTGTATAAGTTGCTTTGCTTGTTCATAGTTTCAACGTTATATATAAATGAGTGGCACGCGGTCAGGCTTTGAGTCGGCGCATGCGGCGGTTAACATTGGCCTGCACCACGCAATAGTCAATGAGCGGTGCGAAGGCGTTCATCAGCAGCACGGCGAGCATGGCACCCTCGGGATAACCGTTGTTGTAAACGCGGATAAGAATGGCGATTACGCCGGTGAGGAAACCGTAAACGTATTTTCCCACGGTGGTGCGGACGGCGGTCACTGGGTCGGTGGCCATGAACACTGCCGCGAAGGCAAAGCCTCCGAACACCAGCTGCTCAACGGGCGAGAGCATCGATGCCGGATAAGTGGGCGTCTGGCAAAGGTTGGCTATCCAGCCCATGAACAGACCGCCTGCCACTACCGACAGCATCACACGCCAGGAGGCGATGCCGGTGAAGAGCAGTATGGCGGCTCCGATGAGGATACACAGGGTGGAAGTCTCGCCGAACGAACCGGGAATCAGACCCAGGAATGCGTCCCAGAGCGAGAGGGGGTCACCTACGATGTTGGTGAGGTGGAGCTTGTCGCCCACGGTGGTGGCAACCTGTCCCAGGGGGGTGGCTCCGCTCACGCCGTCGGCGAAGTTCACGTGTCCGCCCAGGCCGCATATCGGATTGGCCGAGATGAAGGCGCGGTCGCCGCTCATTGAGGCGGGGTAGGCGAAAAAGAGGAAGGCGCGGGTAACCAGGGCCACGTTGAACACGTTGTAGCCCGTTCCGCCGAATACTTCCTTGGCGAATATAACTGCAAATGCGGTGGCTACGGCCAGCATCCATATCGGGGTCTCTATGGGGCAGATCAGAGGCACGAGAATGCCGGTGACGAGGAATCCTTCCTGGATTTCCTCCTTACGCCACTGAGCCACGACGAATTCTATGCCGAGGCCCACGACGTAAGTGACTATTATGCGTGGCAGGATTGCAAGAAAGCCGTAGGCCATCACGGACCAGAACGGGAATTCTGTCATTCCTGAACCGAGGAAGTTCTGATAACCGGTGTTGTACATGCCGAAGAGCAGGCAGGGCATCAGGGCCAGCACCACTATTATCATCACTCGCTTGGAATCGAGACTGTCGTGGATATGTACGCCCGATGAGGATGTGGATGTGGGCGTGTAGAGGAAGGTCTCGAATCCGTCGAATACCGAATGGAAAGCATGGAGCTTGCCGCCGGGCTCGAAGTGAGGCTTTACTCTGTCGAGATATTTGCGAAGCATGGGGTTATTATGGTTGAATGTTTTTATAATCGGTGAGAGAGAGGATTATTCCAGTTCCTTGCGCAGGTAATCGAGGCCTTCGCGCACGGCTTTCTGAATCTCGGTCTTGGAGGGGTCTACGTATTCGCACAGAGCGAAATCTTCGGGCGACACCTCGTAGATGCCGAGCTGCTCCATGCGGTCGATGTCGCGGCTCATGATGGCCTTGAGCAGCGGCTCGGGCAGTACGTCCATGGGGAACACCTTGTCATATTCGCCCGACATTATCATGGCGCGGCGGCCGCCGAGCAGACGGGCGTCGGGAGCGAATTTCTTGCCGGGGAGGAAATGGGAAAGGAACGAGCGGCTCACGCTCATTTTCTCGGGACTCATCGAGGCCCAGCCCATGAATTCGTTCACGTCGTCACCTTCGGGGATGACGGTAATCTGGCGGTAAGGGTAGTGCAGGAATCCGTCCATGCCGGTGGCTATGCCGGTGAGCACATTGCCTGCTATTATGCGGTGGTGATGACCGTCGTTGTCCACGTTGCCTTCAAGCAGCGGTTCGATCTGGGCGCCGGCCACGGTCTGAATGAGGCAGGGATTTTTAACCTCAGAGCCGGTCACGGCTACCAGTGTCGACCAGTCGACGCATCCTTTTAGCATGAGGTGGCCGATGCGGGCCACGGTCACAATGTCGAGTTTCCATATTGTCTCGCCCTTGTTCACCGGCTTGATGTTGGCCGCGAGCACGCCGGCGTTTCCGGCGGGGTGCGCACCTTTAACGGTCACTTTCACCGCGGGATCGGGCACGGGAATAGCTGCTTCGGTACGCATGCCCACATATACTTTTCCGGGTGTCAGGGTTGCAAGCGCTTTCAGTCCAGCTTCTATTTCAGCTTCCTTGCCCTCGACGGAGCGGGTGAGGTCGGCGGCCAGCGGAGCGCTGTCGATAGCGGTCACGAATATGTCGCGCGGCGTTGCCGCAGGCTCCGGAATAATGTCGTAGGGGAGCTGGCGCATCATCGCCCATAGTCCAGAGCGGCGCAGAGCCAGGCGGAGAGCCTCGGCGTTGGAGCCTACGCTTGTGGTAGCGGGAGCGCTTTTGTCGGGCGTGGTCTCCACCACCACTCTCAGAATCTTGCGGCGGTCGCCGCGCACCACAGCCTTGACGGTTCCGGCTACGGGTGACACGAGCATGGTATCGGGATTTATTTTGTCGAAGAGGAGAGGAGCGCCTTCCTCTATAGTCTGGCCTTCCTTCACGGCCAGTTTGGGTGTGAATCCGGGAAAGTCGTCGGGGCACACGGCAACCAGACGGGGGGCGACGGATTTCACTTGCAATCCGGCTTCCACGCCTCCTTTAAGACGGAGATCGAGGCCGCGGCGGATATTGAGAGTCATTTCCATGAGCGAAAAAGATGCGGTGATAAAGTATTAATAACACGCAAAGTTATTTATATTTTTTGATTCTTATTAAGGATTACTTATAAAAAATACTGTTAATGATAAGGAAAAAACTTAACAGGGATTCCAAGCTGAATAATTGATAGAAATTTGCCTGCAAAAATTTTGGAAGTTTAAAACTTATGGATACTTTTGCATAAATCTTTTGCGTGGAAAGACTTTATCATCCTTTGAATCGAACCCAGGAAATCGTCAGCTTCCCAATCGATGGTAGGAAAAACTTCGGCCTTCATGGCTTATACAATTGACAATCAATTAATCAAATAACCAATATTTAAAACTTTAATTACAGTAATTATCAATTATGGAAGCTCAAAAGCCCACCACCAAGCCTCAGGAGGCTAAAAAACAAGGTAGCAATGTTGGCGGCATCAAGAATGCATTCTTGGTGATCATCGCTTGCTTAATCGTTGCAGTATGTCTGTTCATCTTCTGGTTCGGACACGAATCTCACTTCGAAGAGGGTCATCCCATCGATCTCTGGGGTACCATCTATAAAGGCGGTGTAATCGTGCCTATCCTCCAGACTCTGTTCCTCACCGTTATCGTTCTCTCTGTAGAGCGCTGGATCGCTCTTTCGAGCGCCAAAGGCAAAGGCAACATCACCAAATTCGTTGCCGGCGTTAAGGCTTGCCTCGATAAGAAAGACATCGCAGGTGCTCAGGCTCTCTGCAAGAAGCAGAAAGGTTCTGTAGCTGCTGTTGTTGCTGCTGCTCTCGTTCGCTATCAGGAAATGGACCAGAACACCGTCCTCACCAAAGAACAGAAAATCCAGACCCTTCAGAAGGAAGTTGAAGAGGCTACCGCTCTCGAGATGCCCGCTCTCCAGCAGAATCTCCCCATCGTGGCTACCATGACCACCCTCGGTACTCTCGTTGGTCTTCTCGGTACTGTAATCGGTATGATCAAGTCGTTCCAGGCTCTCGCACAGTCCGGTGCTCCTGACTCGACCGAACTTTCAACCGGTATTTCGGAGGCTCTTATCAACACCGCCTTCGGTATCGCAACCGGTGCATTCGCCGTAATCTCCTACAACTTCTACACCAACAAAATCGATAACCTTACCTACGCTATCGACGAAATCGGTTTCTCGATTGTACAGACTTTCGCAGCCACTCACTAATCCCGCATTACTTACACATTAATTAAATAAACAGCATAAGTAATATGGGAAAAGTAAAAATTAAAAGAAAGAGTACCCTCATCGACATGACCGCGATGAGCGACGTGACCGTTCTTTTGCTTACTTTCTTCATGTTGACTTCGACCTTCCTCCAGAAGGAGCCCGTTACCGTAATGACCCCGTCGTCAGTTTCGGAAATCAAGGTTCCTACCGCCAACCTCGCCTCCGTGCTGGTTAGCCCCGAAGGAAAGGTGTTTATATCGGTTGCAGGTGAAGCCGATCCCAACGTAGCCGGCGGTGAATGGGCCACCGAGCCTATCCGCAAGGAAATTCTCCGCAAGGCCGTGACGGAATACAATCGTCTTCACCCCAGCAAGAAAGTAGAACTCACTGACAAAGACGTGGAAACTTTCTCCAAGCTCAATATGTTTGGCGTTCCTTTCCAGGCTCTCCCTCAGTTCTTAAGAATGTCACAGACTGAACAGGACAAAGTTATCAGCGATATGAGCCGTGCCGACGTAGGCATTCCTATCGATGACAACAAAAACCTTGAGACGCCCAACGAATTCCAGATATGGATGCGTGCCATCTATTCATCCGGTAACGATAACCTCCAGTCAATGATGAAAAAAGGCGAAGGTATCGCAGTGAAGGCTGACAAAGGTACTCCCTACAGCACCGTTCACCATGTACTCGACAATCTTCAGACTCTGAAGATGAACCGCTTCAGTTTAATGACTGCACTTAAAACAGAGAACGACTAATTATGGCACAGATAGAACAATCCGATAAAGGGGGCAAAAAGAAAAAAGGCGCCCAGAAAAAGATGGCTATCCACGTGGACTTTACTCCTATGGTGGATATGAACATGCTTCTGATTACGTTCTTCATGCTTTGTACCACCATGATCAAGTCGCAGACTCTGCAAATTACCCTTCCCACCAACGAGAAGGTTGAGCAGCAGGACATGAACAAAGCTAAACAGTCAGAGGCAATCACCCTCATCGTCGACACCCAGCGTGACGAAAATGGCAACATCAAGAAAGACGATGAAGGCAAACCCGTGAATATTGTGTATTTCTTCGAAGGACAGCCCCAGCTCGTTGACGATAACAACGACGGAGTTCTCGAGAACTCCAACCTCTCCAAAGAGGTGTTCCTCGGCAACGACGGCTCAGTCCAGAGAGGTATCCGCAAGATCCTCCACGATCGCAACAAGCAGGTGCTCGCTAAAATCGACGACCTCAAGGTTAAATGGCGCGCCAAGGAGCTTTCGCCCAACAAAGATAAGAACGACAGTATCTATCAGGCAATGGCGAAGGAAATCCGTAACGACTCCACTCTTACCCGTCCCGTTGTCGTTATCAAGGCCACTCCCGAAGCTTCTTGGGAAAGCCTTATCAGCGCGCTTGACGAAATGCAGATCAACCAGATCTCACGCTATCAGATTGATAACATAAATCATACTGATTCCATGATGATTGAGGCTTATAACCGCACTCACTGATTTTGATGTAAGATATATTAACCGTAAAAACCAGAAGAAAAATGGCAAAAGATGTAGATCTTTCATCAAAAGAATGGCGCGACCTTGTCTTTGAAGGCAAGAACAAAGAATTCGGTGCTTACAAGCTCCGTCAGGCGTCGAATGGCCGCCACAACAAGGCCATGATCGCTGTGGTTATCCTCATCGCACTTCTTTTCGCATTGGCTTTCCTTGTAAACACCGTGATTAAATCGGTGGAAGCCCGTCCCGAAGATCAGACCGAACAGGCTATGGTTGAGATGGTGACCGAAGCTCCTGAAGAGGAAGCACCCGAAGAAGAACCCCAGCGTATCGAAGAGCAGAAACCCGAAGTTCTCAAGGAAGAACTCCTCAACACTGTGAAACTGACTGAGATTGCCATCGTTGAAGATGAGCAGGTTCAGGAAGATATCAAGAGCCAGGACGAAATCAAGGAAACCGACACCGCTATCGGTAAGGTTAACGAGGACCGTGGTGTCGACGATATCATCAATGCTCAGGAACACAAAGAGGTGGTTGTCGTTGAGGAAAAAACTCCGGAACCCCCTGCCGACCACGTATTCGAGTCAGTTGAACAGGATCCCCAGTTCCCCGGTGGACAGACCGCCCTTCTCAAGTGGGTTGCCGACCACCTTCGCTATCCGAGCGTAGCTCAGGAAAATGGCGTTCAGGGACGCGTGGTTGTACAGTTCGTTGTAACCAAGACCGGTTCAATCGGCGAGGTTCGCGTAGCTCGTTCAAAGGACCCCGACCTCGACAAAGAAGCCGTTCGAGTTGTTAAATCTTTGCCGAAGTTTACTCCCGGCAAGATGAACGGACACGCCGTGAACGTTTGGTTCACACTGCCCGTAACCTTCAAGCTCGAAGGTCTCTAATCAGTCCGCTCCATTCTTGGGGACTAAACGCCCCGGATGAAGAAAATAGCAAGAAGAATCCTCCGCTCCGGCGGGGGATTCTTCGCTTTAAATCGGACGCTACGGACCCTACCGACCTTATGGACTTTACGGACAATACAGACCTTACTGATACTATTGAGAGTTCAATGCTTTGCTAAAGCTTGGGTAGTAGTTTAGTCTGTAAGGTTCGTAGAGTCCGTAAGGTCCGTAAAGTCTGTATTGTCCGTATTGTCGTAAGGTCCGGAGAGTCTGTAGGGTCGGAAAGGTCGGTGGCTTTGGGGCTTTGGCGCTCTTGGGGTTTGTCGGAGCGGGGGCTTATTGCTAATTTTGTGGCGAAGTTTGGCAGGGTGGAGGTGCAAAATTGTTATATGTAGGGCTGCTCCATTGAGCAGCCGCCTGAAAGGGTCGGTTGTTTGTGGATGCACGAGCGTGCATCCTTACAAATTGGTCGATAAATAGATTTTAATAATCCCCTATCACTGCCACTGACAGAAAGTAATGAACAACGAAGAATACAATTATTTTACCACTCCGGAAGGCCTGCGCTGTGTCCACCGTCACCGTCCAGACGCGGCCGTGGAATATTGCGGTGTTGCCGTGAATGCTGGCAGTCGCGATGAGAGCAACGCCGAAGAAGGCCTCGCTCACTTTGTGGAGCATACCATATTCAAGGGCACTGAGAGGCGACGCTCTGTCCATATCATAAACCGTATGGAATCGTGCGGCGGCGAACTCAATGCTTTCACTACAAAGGAATCTACCGTTGTCTATTCGATTTTTCCGGAGGGAAATCTCGATCGTGCAGCCGACCTGATAGCCGACCTGGTGATGAATTCCCGGTTCCCGGCTGAGGAAATAGACCGCGAGCGCGAAGTGGTGCTCGATGAAGTGGCGTCGTATCTCGATATGCCCTCCGAAGCCGTTTACGATGATTTTGAGGACCTGCTGTTTGCCGGCTCGGCCCTCGGCCATAATATACTCGGCACGCGCGAAACCGTAAGTTCGTTCACCCCGGAGGTGTGCCGCGGCTTCCTTTCGCGTTTCTACACCGCTCCAAACATGGTGTTCTTCTATCTCGGGCCGGCCGATGTTGAAAAAGTAAAGTACATAGTCAGTCACCGCTTTGCCTCCATATCAGTGAATGCACCGGCCTTGAACCGGATAGCACCTGCAGAAGTGCCTGTATTCGAGCAGGTGAGAACGCTTGAGGGAGGCCATCAGGCCCACACTGTGGCCGGATGTCGCCTTCCGGGACTGCACTCGGAGCTAAATCCGGCCATTCAGATGCTTGTGAACCATATAGGAGGACCCGGCATGAATTCGCTGCTTAATGTGCAGCTCCGCGAGAAGCGTGGTTTGGTGTATTCCGTGGAGGCATCGTCGGCGCGGTTCACCGATTGCGGAATGCTCACCATTTATATGGGATGTGACCACGAGGATCTCGGCCGTTGCCGCAGAATTGTGGAGTCAACCTTGCGGCGTGTGGCCGAAAACGGTGTGACTCCGGCCCGGCTTTCAGCTATGAAGCGGCAATATTTAGGACAGATGGCAGTGGCCGGCGATAATTGCGAAAACCTCGCCATAGGGATGGGGCGCAGACTGCTGTATTTCCCCACAGTGCTTACCGACAGCAGGGTGCGCGAGCTGGTGGAGGGGATTACAACCGACGATATCGCGCAGGCAGCCTCGTTTATGGTTCCGGAGCGTCTTTCGTGGCTCACACTCTGCTGAAAATGCCCGAATCTTTTGCAGAAGCCGCGTAAAAGTGCTAATTTCGTAACCTGCGAGGACTATGGGTGCCCGCGCCGCCGCAAAACCATATACGTAATATGAAGATAGGAAACATCGATCTGGGTCAGCGCCCGGTGATGCTCGCTCCGATGGAGGATGTCACCGACCGCAGCTTCCGTCTGCTCTGCAAGGAGCAGGGGGCCGACATGACCTATAGCGAGTTTGTGAGTGCCGACGCTCTTATACGTAATATAGCCTCCACCACCCGCAAGCTTTCAATCGACCCTGCCGAACGACCCACCGCCATCCAGATCTACGGCCGCGATCCGATTACGATGGCCGAGGCCGCAAATATTGCCGAGGGCGCCCAGCCAGATATTATCGACATAAACTTCGGCTGCCCGGTGAAAAAAGTAGCCGGTAAAGGTGCCGGCGCGGGATTGCTGCGCGATATCCCCACGATGCTTGCCATAACGCGGGCAGTGGTGGATGCCGTGAAGGTTCCGGTGACGGTGAAGACGCGTCTGGGCTGGGACCACGACAATCGTATAATCGTGGAGCTTGCCGAACAGCTTCAGGACTGCGGTATACGCGCCCTGACCGTTCACGGACGCACACGTTCGCAGATGTACACCGGCAGTGCCGACTGGGAAATGATAGCCCGCGTGAAAGAGAATCCGCGGCTCACAATCCCCGTGATTGGCAACGGCGACATCACCACGCCATCACAGGCTGCCGACGCGTTCACGCGCTACGGCGTTGACGGTGTGATGGTGGGACGCGCGTCCATAGGCGCTCCGTGGATATTCCGCTATATGAAAGCGGCCGTGGAGGGGCAGCCGGCTCCTGAGGTGAGCGATGCCGAGCGTTTCGCCATGATCCGGCGCCAGATCCGCGAAAGCGTTGACCGAATCGACGAGTATCGCGGCATTCTCCACATACGGCGTCATCTTGCCGCCTCGCCGCTCTTCAAGGGTATTCCCGACTTCCGCGCCACGCGCATCGAAATGCTCCGCGCCGACACCCTCGATGCCCTCGAGACCATTCTCTCCCGTATAGAAACCGAAATCCTTCCCGCCGCGCGCCAGTCGTTGCCGGCCGGAAACGTTTCAAATACTCTCTGATTAATCACAGACCATCATTATCATACTCTATGAAAACTCTTTTCATCACACTGCTTATGATTTTCACCGGCCTCACCGCCGCAGCTGAACACTTCGAGATGACTTTCGGCGAGTTCAACGAACTCCAGGTTGTCGACGGCATAAATGTGGATTATCACTGCGATCCTTCAATGGCCGGCAAGGTGGTGTTTGACTGCGATCCTACCAAGGCATCCCTGGTGATGTTTGAGCCTTCCGGCGAGAAACTTTCGGTTAAGCTCACCATCCGCGACACCAAGGAAACCGGGCTTCCCACCATCCATGTCTATTCATCCTATCTCACCAAGGTGGAAAATGACGGCGACTCGACCGTGAGAGTGCTTTCTACCACTCCCGGCCCTAAGCTGCAGGCCAAGCTCGTGGGCAACGGACGCCTTTCGGTGCGCGACGTCAAGGTCACCAACCTCGAGGCTGAACTCATCACCGGCAAAGGAATAATAGCCGTATCGGGCACCGCCAAGGTAGCCCAGCTCAAGATAATTGGCGTAGGCCAGATTCAGGCCGATGAACTGCGCGCAGATGTGGTAAAAGCCACTCTTACCGGTACGGGTACAATCAATTGCTATCCGATTGAGGCGCTCAACACTTCAGGCATGGGCCCGGGCAAGGTGATTTACCGCGGTAAACCCAAGGTGACACGCAGCGGACTGAAAATGGTAAAGGCTGTTTCGGCCGACCTTCCTCAGTAAACGGTCATGGCCGTTTCCGACGAACAGTCTGACATGAAGATGCGCGTGGCGCGCACCCTCAAGTGGAACGTGGTCGACAAAGTGGCCTCGCAGTTGCTCTATGCCGTTACCGGCGTGATTCTCGCCCGGCTTCTGTCGCAGGCCGATTTCGGTCTGATAGGAGCCGTGCTCGTTTTTCAGGCATTCGGTTCGCTGTTCATAGACAGCGGTTTCTCCTATGCTCTAATACAGCGTAAACAGCCTACTCAGACCGACTACAGCACTGTGCTGTGGTTCAATCTCGGCATGGCCTCGCTTGTCTATGTCATACTCTTTTTCTGCGCGCCGCTCATAGCCGACATCTTTCAGGGCGACCGCCGCCTCATTCCGCTCACGCGCGTGATGCTGCTCACCTTCATTATCAACGCTTCGGCCATAGTGCAGACCAATCGTCTGATGAAGCTTATGGAAGTGCGCATGATAGCCGTGAGCAACTCGCTGGGATTGTTTGCCGGCGCGATTGTCGGAATCGGTCTGGCGGTAGGCGGTTTCGGAGTATGGGCGCTGGTATGGCAGGCTATAGCCGTGGCGTCGGTGAAATCGGCCGTGCTGTGGCTTACCGGCGGATGGCGTCCCGACATGAAGTTTTCTTTCCCTGCACTCCGCTCCTTTTTCAGAGTGGGCAGCGGCATGATGGGAACCTCGTTTCTCAACACACTGTTTCAGTACATCTATCCGGGTATTATAGGCAACGTGGCCGGCCTCGTTCCCCTCGGTTACTATACGCAGAGCGACAAATGGAGCAAGATGGGCGTATCGAGCCTGTCGGCCGTGCTCACGTCGTCTTTCCTTCCCGTGCTTTCCAAATATCAGGACAATCCCGCGGAATTCGCCTCTTCGGCGGCGAAGATGAACCGCTTCACGTCCTATCTGGTGTTTCCGGCCATGATATTCCTGATTGTGGTGGCCACGCCGCTCTTCCATATTCTTTTCGGCACCAAATGGGATCCCTCCATCGCCCTGTTTCAGCTCCTGCTGGTAAGAGGTATCTTCACGGTGCTCACGCAACTCTATGCCAACTATGTGATGTCGCGCGGGAAGGCAGCGCTGATGGTGTGGACCGAGATACTTCGCGACGGCATAACCATCGCTGCCATACTCCTCACGTTGCCATATATCTCGCAGACACGTCCCGGAAATCCAACATGGGGCATAGAGGTGATGCTCTGGGGTCAGGTGGCCGCAGGTGTAGCGGCGTGGGCCGCTACCGTATGGATAGCTGCTCCGCTTACGTGGCGTAGTCGCAGCCAGTTCCTCACCGACTCCGCTCCGTATCTTGCGGAAGCACTTGTTGCCGCGGCCGCAATGCTCGCTTTCATCCCCCTTATCTCCAATCCCTGGCTGCTGCTGCCGGTTCAGCTCATAGCGGGCGCGGGAGTATATATGGGGCTTAACGCTATGCTTCATTCAGCCATTCAGCGCGACGCCCTCAACTATATTCGCGGTCGCGGAAGCAAGAAATGCCTCTAATTCAAGATAATTTATTACATTTGCAATATGTCAGTAAATAAAGTCATACTTGTGGGCAATGTGGGCGGTGACCCCGAGATGCGCCATGTGGGAGAGCGGCTTATTGCCGAATTCCGGCTGGCCACCAACGAGCGCGCCTATACCACCGCCTCAGGCACCCAGATTCCGGAACGTACCGAATGGCACCGCATAGTGATGTGGGACCGCAATGCCGAGACCGTGGAGAAATATGTGCGCAAAGGCGCCAAACTCTATGTCGAGGGCAAGCTCCGCACTCGTGTGTGGGAGGACCGCAACACCATAAAGCATACCGTCACGGAGATTTATGCCGATTTCTTCGACATTCTCTCGCGCCCCGTGCAATCGTGAATCCAGCCTTGAATAAAACTACCAAATCATTATCATCACACATATCAGTAATCCCTAAATGGAAAAAGACAAAGTAATTTACGAAGACGGCGATCCCATAGAGCTGCCCGAAAACGCGTTTCGCGAGCTGGCGGCCGATGAGGACTATCGCCCCGTGATGCATCCGGCTCATGATTATCCGGAAGTCACACCTTACTCCGTGACGCTCGGACTCGTCCTTGCCGTAATTTTCAGTGCCGCCGCGGCCTATCTGGGTCTGCGCGTAGGCCAGGTGTTCGAGGCCGCGATACCCATCGCCATTATCGCTGTTGGACTCTCCGGCGCCTTGAAGAAAAACAATCCTCTGGGACAGAATGTGATGATACAGTCAATTGGCGCCTGCTCGGGCGTGATTGTGGCCGGTGCCATCTTCACTCTTCCCGCACTGTTCATTCTGCAGGGAACCTATCCCGAGATAACGGTCAACTTCCTCGAGATCTTCCTGAGCTCGCTCTTGGGCGGTATACTCGGAATACTTTTCTTTATCCCCTTCCGTAAATATTTCGTGAAGGAGATGCACGGAAAATATCCCTTCCCCGAAGCCACCGCCACCACTCAGGTGCTTATGAGCAGCCAGGCCAAAGGCGAGGCTGCCGGCGGTCAGGCCAAGACCCTTGTGATAGCCGCTCTTATCGGCGGTATCTATGATTACGTGCTCGCCACCTTCGGCGTGTGGGCCGAGAATATCTCCACGGCGCTGACTTCGTGGGGCTCCTCGCTCATGGAAAAGACTAAGCTGATAGTGAGCTGCAACACCGGAGCCGCACTGCTTGGTCTCGGTTATATCGTGGGTCTGAAATACGCGTTTGTGATCTTTGCAGGTTCGGCATTCGTATGGTGGGTGATAATCCCGCTTCTGGGCACCTACGGCTCGGCTGAGCTTATGGCGCTGACGCCCGACGCAATGTTCTCGGAATACGCCCGTCTGATAGGCATCGGCGGCATAGCCATGGCCGGTGTGATAGGCATCATAAAGTCGCGTGGCATCATAGCACAGGCCGCAGGACTGGCTGTGCGTGAGTTCGGCGGAGGCGCCTCGAAGGAGAAACCCGTGCGCTGGCAGCTCGACATATCCATGAAGCACATAGTGTTCTTCATAGCCATAGCGCTTGTGGTGGTGCTCGTGTTCTTCTGGCTCGGAGTGCTCCATAACTTCTGGCAGGCGCTTGTGGCCTGGGTGGTTGTTACCGTGATAGCTTTCCTGTTCACAACCGTTGCCGCCAACGCCATTGCCATCGTGGGTACGAATCCCGTATCGGGCATGACCCTGATGACGCTTATCGTGGCTTCGGCCATATTCGTGGGCGTGGGTATCAGCGGCACTTCCGGCATGGTAGCCTCTATGGTGATAGGCGGTGTGGTCTGCACGGCTCTTTCCATGGCCGGCGGTTTCGTAACCGACCTCAAGATCGGCTACTGGCTCGGCTCGACTCCCCGCAAACAGGAGACATGGAAATTCGTAGGCACCTTCGTTTCGGCAGCCACTGTGGGCGGCGTGGTGCTTCTGCTCAACAACGTGTATGGTTTCACCGGCCCCAACGCCCTCGTGGCTCCGCAGGCCAACGCCATGGCCAAGGTGATTGAGCCCATAATGATGGGTGGCGATACCCCATGGATTCTCTACATGACAGGTGCTATCCTGGCACTTCTCCTCAACTGGCTCGGTGTCCCCGCGCTCGCATTCTGCCTGGGTATGTTCATTCCCATGAGCCTCAACACTCCGTTGCTTGTGGGCGGCGCCATATCATGGTTTGTGAGCACACGCAGCCGCAACAAAGAGCTCAACGACGCACGCCGCGACCGCGGTACGCTGATTTCCTCCGGTCTTATAGCCGGTGGCGCACTCTTCGGTGTGTTCGCAGCCCTTACGCGCTTCGCTGGATTTGAATATACTTCCGATATGCCCGTGGCTCTCAATCAGGGACTGGGCGTTATAGTGTACCTGCTCCTCATCCTCTATCTGGGCTGGGACAGCATGCGCGGAAAGAAAGCCTGAAACAAGTTCTAAAATGAAATAGGACGTGGAAACGTCGAAACCCTCTTCCGACAAGAGCCGGGAGCTCCTCAGGAGCATCCTGGCTCTGTCGCTTCCATCGATAGTCACAAACATAGCCGTGCCGGTGCTTTCAATCACCGACACAGCCCTTGCCGGCCATATCGGCTCCGCTCTCACCATAGCCGCTGTGGCTGTGGGGGGAACAATGTTCAATCTCATATACTGGCTTTGCGGATTCCTGCGCATGGGTTCCAGCGGGCCGGCCGCGCAGGCCTATGGAGCCGGACAGACTGGGGAGTGCAATCAGATACTCTGCCGGGGGCTGCTTCTTGCCGTGGGGCTTGGAACAGGCATGATAGCGTTGCAGTCGCCACTGGCGCGGTTGCTTCTGCGGCTGATAGATGCCGATGCGTCCACCGCCTCCATCGCCTTGCGGTATTTCTCCATCTGCGTGTGGGGCGCGCCCGCGGTGCTGGCCAATTATTGCTTCAGCGGCTGGTTTCTGGGGCGGCAGAACACAAGGGTGACTATGTGGGTGTCGCTTTTCATGGTGGTGTTCAATATCGCCGTGAGCCTTACATTGGTAGGTGTGTTCGGGATGGGTGTTGAGGGCATCGCCACGGGCACACTTTCGGCGCAATGGGTCTCCTGCCTGATATTCATGGGGGCGGCGCTGAAGGAGCACAGTCTCGAGGGCGTGACGCGGCGCGGTGTGTTCAATCTGGGTGCGCTGCTGAGGTTTTTCAGAATAAATACCGATATATTTCTGCGCACGGTATGCCTTGTGACGGTAACGCTGTGGTTCACCCGCACGGGTGCGCGCCAGAGCGAGCTGATGCTTGCCGTAAACGCCGTGCTGATGCAGCTGTTCACGCTCTTCTCGTTTTTCATGGATGGATTTGCCTATGCGGCTGAAGCCCTATGCGGCATGCTTGCCGGAGCAGGGCAATACGGAACGTTGCGCCTTATGGTAAGGCGCCTGCTCGGTGTGGGCGTGGTGTTCGCACTGGTGTTCAGTATGATATATCTCATCTGCGGAACCGAGATAATCGGCCTGATAAGCAGCGACAGCCGCGTGGTGGAAAGCGCTGGAGAATATATGGGGTGGGCCGTCACGGTTCCGTGCGCCGGATTCATGGCTTTTATATGGGACGGCGTTTATGTGGGGCTTACGCGCACCCGCGAGATGCTTTTGTCGATGGGTGTGGCCACCGCGGTATTCTTTGCGGTGTATGCCGTGGCCTTTCCACACATGGGCAACCACGGACTGTGGCTGGCATTCGTATGCTACCTGTTTGTGAGAGGTCTGCTTCTGGGGCTGATGTCGCGACGACCAGGAATCCTCAGCCGTATATCGTAAACATTTTAGGGGCTTAGATGAGTATCAGTGTCGTGGCGAATTGTCGCCGTACTCCTCAAGATAAGCTTCGCACGCCTGCTTCAGCTCATCGTACCATTCGGCTCCGAACCGCTCCGTGAGGGGGCCGCGCATGAACTCGTAGAGCCTAACGCCTTCCTTGCGGCCGAGAGTGCACGCGCATTTGCATATCTTCCAGCGGTGATAGTTTACGGCCGTGAAATCGGGATATTCCGTGAGGCGCAGCGGATAAAGATAACATGACATGGGTTTGCGCCAGTCGCACTTTCCTTCGCGGAAGGCTTTCTCCACGGCGCACAGGCACATACCTCCGGGAGCGTAGGTGGTGAACACGCAGTCGCGGCCGTCGACTATCGAAGTAACCAGATCGCCTTCTTCGTCGGTATAGGCCACTCCCTGACACTCTATTACTTCGCGCGCCGCGGGAAGCAAGTCGTCCCACACCACAGGAAGCACTTCCTCGAGCTTTTTCTTCTCATCTTCGGTTATCGGTGCGCCCGCATCGCCTTCTATGCAGCATTGGCCGAGGCATTTGGCGAGGTCGCACACAAAAAATTCTTCGGCGAGGTCAAGGCTCACCAGGGCATTCTGTATCTGGAGCATGATTTCTTCTGTTTGCATGTTGGAAAATATTAGCGGCCGGCTGTTACAGTGGCCATACCTATCAGGCGCTGGTAGCGGCCGCCGGGAGGATTATGATATACAAAAACGGTATATTCGTTTACAGTGGCGTGACTGTCGCCTTCCACCGGGCCCGTCAGAGCTTCAGTGGTGCCGTGGGGGACGGCAAGATAGCAGTAATTGTAGGCTCCCTGTTTGAGGAGCAATGTACATTCATACTGTCCGGCGGCATGGTTGTAGACCATTCGGGAAGTCTGGTCGAACCGCCGCAGGGTAAGGTCTCCTTCCACATAGACCTCCGCATCCTTTATCTCGGGCATACGGAGGGTAAAATGGGTCAGCACATAGTCGGCTTCAGAGCGCGGCGAGGCGGTGGCGGAGGCGCGCACGCGGAAACGTCCCTGGCGGGTACTGTCGTAGGAGTATGGTGTGTCCTTTCGCGGTACGTCGGGATTGAGAGTGGCGTGATAGAAGGGATGGGCGTAAAGATATGATTCCACGCCCTGACCGGGGAAGCGGAGATTTACAGTCTCGAAACGCCGGTATTCTTTCCCGCCGGGGAAAATCAGCTGAGGCATATGCTCATAGATGGCCTGGGGGCCACGGAGCGAGGAGGGAGAGATGAGGGTTACTTCATTGTCGGTGCGGTTGTTCTGGCGGATTTTAACGATGAGGTCCGTGGCAGGGGCGCTTACCCCCGAGCCAACGGTTTCGACGGCCAGCGACAGCTGTTGACGAGAGGCGTTGCGGTCTATGTCGGTGCGTCCGCTAACATTCGTTTCGATTCGGGCAAGCGGCTCCACAATGCTGAATCCGGCCGTGAGCAGCGTGCTGTCCGGTTCTGATTCATCGTAGACCCTCACCAGATAATTTCCGGAAAGCGTGGGATTCATTCGGTCGTCTGGAAGGGTAATGCGGTAGTTCACATAATGGACGGTGGTTGCGCGGGAGTATTCGTAATCATACACCGGTGCCTCATTGAAGCCATCCGGCAGGTATTCCGAGGCCATGAGGCGGTCGGGATGCCAGTCGGCGTCGCAGTGAATCAGTTCGTAACGCAGATAGCGGGGCTCTGAGGCAATTTCGTCGAATGATATCGCTATACGGTCGTCGCTGCCATGGCGAATCACAGCAGGAGCCATATCGTTGTCCGCGGCTGTAACCTGAAGCGTATGGAACGACGGCGCATAAACGGCAACCGGGTTTCTACCTGCCGCCTCGGGCAAGCAAAAGACAAGAATGGCCGTCAAGGCCGATATAAGACATGATTTTCTTACCATTCTATGGGTGTCTTGCCTTGTTCCTTAAGGTAGGCGTTGGCACGTGAGAAATGGTGGTTGCCGAAAAATCCGCGCGAGGCGCTCAGGGGCGAGGGGTGAGGGGAGGTGAGCACGAGATGCTTCGAGCGGTCTATCAACTCACCCTTGCGGGCCGCATACGACCCCCAGAGGATGAACACCAGTCCGGAGCGCTCGGCGTTAAGGCGCTCTATCACCTTGTCGGTAAGCTCTTCCCAGCCCATGCCCTGATGGGAGCCGGCGCTGTGGGCGCGCACCGTGAGGGTGGCGTTTAGCAGAAGGACGCCCTGACGGGCCCAGCGCGAGAGGTCGCCGTTCTGAGGCATGGGGGCTCCGGTATCGTCGCTCACTTCCTTGAATATGTTGACCAGGGAGCGGGGAATAGGGACTCCCGGGGCCACCGAGAAGCAGAGGCCATTGGCCTGTCCGGGCCCGTGATATGGGTCCTGGCCTATTATCACAACTTTCACATCGTCGAACGGACAGGAGTCAAACGCCGCGAAAATCTTCGAGGCAGGAGGGTAGACTGTGCCCGTGGCATACTCGCGTCGCACGAAATCTGTGAGTTTCACGAAATAAGGCTTGTCCCACTCGGAGGAAAGGCGGTCGTGCCATGACGGCTCTATTCTTACATTCATAGGCTGAAAGCAAACATTAAGTTTTGCAAACTTACAAAAAACTGCTAAATTTGCGGCGACAAAGGGACAAAGAAAGCTCAGTCCCCGAACAAAATCCATGCACCCGTAGTTTAATGGATAGAATGCAAGATTCCGGTTCTTGCGGTTAGGGTTCGATTCCCTACGGGTGTACTTCTAATACCCTTAACTATTTATTAGTTAGGGGTTTTGCTTTAAGTTTTAGGTTTCTACTTCAGTATATGAAGAAAAGTGGGTCAGCGGATTTTTCCGGTGGGCAC
>LUJP01000081.1 GCA_001689535.1 Bacteroidales bacterium M5 | reverse complement strand
TAAATGTACATCTATTCCTTCCGGTTTCCGTCCGGGAGGAATAGTTTTATTATGTAATCTCTCCAACCGTATCCCACAAAATTTGTTAACAATATAAACTAAAATCCGCCAGGATTCCGCATTATTTGAGGCATAATCACTATCTTTGTATGTTTTAACGCAAAGGCTTCATCTATAACCAAATTATGTCCACGACCCAACAGGATAGTAATACCAGACACCGTGCCGTGATAATGCTCTTATGGCTCTTTTTCGTAGCATTCATTGCCGGAATATTCACCTTTCTTTTTTTGATTTACAACGGAGTTATAGGCTATATGCCTCCCGTTGAGGAACTCAAGAACCCCCACGACCGTTTTGCCTCGGTGCTTTATTCCTCCGACGGCAAAGAGATAGGCCGTTTCTTCCGGGGAACCGGCAACCGTGTATATGCCGATTACGACGAGATTTCCTCAAACGTAGTCAACGCTCTTATCGCCACCGAGGATGCCCGCTTCGAGGATCACTCCGGCATAGACTTCCGCGCACTTTTCCGCGTGGCCGTAAAACGCCTGCTGCTCGGCAACAAAAACGCCGGCGGCGGTTCTACCATCACCCAGCAGCTTGCCAAGCAGCTTTATTCGCCGGAGAGCGAGAATCTGATGAGCCGAGCCATCAAAAAGCCTATCGAGTGGATGATAGCCGTGAAACTCGAGCGCTTCTACTCCAAGGACGAGATAATCAAGATGTATCTCAACCAGTTTGACTTCCTCTACAATGCCGTGGGTATCAAATCGGCCGCTTGGGTCTATTTCGGCAAGGAGCCTAAAGACCTTAATGTGGAAGAAGCCGCCCTGCTTGTGGGTATGGTGAAAAACCCCTCCTACTACAACCCCGTGCGCAAACCCGAGCGCGCGCTCGGCCGCCGCAACGTGGTGCTCAACCTCATGAAGGAAAACGACATGATCACCAAGGAGGAATATGACTCACTGGCGGCGCTCCCGATCAAACTCGACTTCCACCGTGTGGACCACAAGGAAGGCACAGCCCCTTATTTCCGCGAGCAGATACGCCTGATGATGCAGGCCAAGAAGCCTGTCCGCTCCGACTATCCCTCTTGGGACGACCAGACCTACCGCACTGACTCCATTTCCTGGGAGCGGAATCCGCTATACGGCTGGATAGAAAAGAATCCCAAGCCCGACGGCTCGAAATACGACATTTATACCGACGGTCTGAAAATCCACACCTCCATCGACTCCAGAATGCAGCAGTATGCCGAGGAAGCAGTGGCCGAACACATGGGCGGTTACCTCCAGCCGGCCTTCGACCGCGAGAAAAAAGGCACTAAAAACGCCCCTTATTCCACTAACCGCACGGAAATTTCGGAAATCAGGGTGAATCATCTCATCCGCAACGCCATGAAGCTCACCGACCGCTACCGCATGATGAAAAAGGCCGGAGCCTCGATGGAAGAGATAAAAACAGCCTTCAGCACGCCCCGCGAAATGAAGGTGTTCAGCTATACGGGCCCCATTGATACCGTGATGACACCCATGGACTCGCTTCTGCACCAGAAGAAATTCCTGCGCACCGGCTTCATGGCCATGGACCCCGTGAACGGACAGGTGAAAGCCTACGTGGGCGGCCCCAACTTCTCATTCTTCCAGTACGACATGGTTTCGCAGGGTCGCCGACAGATTGGCTCGACCATGAAACCGTTCCTCTACACCTATGCAATGGAGGAAGGTTTCACCCCCTGCTCAATGTTCAGCAACACCCAGCCCGTGTTCACCGACGAACTCGGGCGCACATGGGCTCCCCGCAACGCCGGCAGCGCGCGCGTGGGTGAGGACGTGGATCTGCGCTGGGCGCTCACCAACTCCAACAACTGGATTTCCGCGCGCCTCATAAGCCAGCTTTCACCCGAGGAACTCGTAAGAACCATTCAGAACTTCGGAGTCACCTCACGGCTCGATCCGGTAATGTCTCTCTGCCTCGGGCCGGCCGACATTTCAGTCAAAGAAATGGTAAGCGCTTATACGGCATTTTCCAACAAAGGCATGCGCGTGGATCCCATTTTCGTAACCTCGATTACCGATTCAAACGGCAACGTGATATCTGAATTCACCCCGCGCCACACCGAGGTAATCTCCGAAACGGCCTACTGGCGCATACTTTCCATGCTTCTCGGCGTGGTCGATTCCGGAACCGGCAACCGTATACGCCGTGCGCCCTATAACCTCACGGCCCAGACCGGCGGCAAGACCGGAACCACCAACTACAATGCCGACGGCTGGTTCATGGCCTTCACACCCCGCCTGGTGGCCGGAACCTGGGTTGGTGGCGAGGAACGTTTCATCCACTTCAACGGCATGGCCAACGGCCAAGGTGCCTCAATGGCCCTCCCCATCTACGGACTGTTCATGAAAAAAGTATATGGCGATTCCTCTCTGCCCTACCGGCAGACCGACCGCTTTGAATTCCCTGCCAATGTGGATCTCTGCTCCGGCGAATTCTCCGATATTCCTGTGGAGGACGCCGCTGCCGACATCTCCATGGCCGAGGACGTATTCGACTAATCACTCTTTACACAAAAACAAACTACAAAACTCTATAATCAGATGAAATTCAGTGTCTCCAGCAAAACGCTCTACGCTTTTGCATCCGCAGTCAGCAAGGTTATCAATGCCAAGAACCCCATGGCTATCCTCAACAATTTCCTTTTCACCCTTGAAGGCGACACGCTCACCGTCAAGGCTGCTGATATGGAAAACTCGCTTGTGGGACGTCTGAACGTGGCTGATGCCCAGGGCGACGGTTCGTTCTGCCTTGACGCCCGGAGAATCGTGGAACTTCTCAAGGAGCTCCCCGACCAGGGTATTCTTTTTGAAATAAAGGAAGAAACACTTGAAGTAAAGATTTCCTATTCCAACGGTGTCTACAACACCATGGCAATCTCCGGCACGGAATATCCCGGTGAAAAGCCTGAAGACGATTCTATAAAAGAAACCTTTACAGCCGGCGCCACTGATGTGATACACGGTATCGAGAACACGCTTTTTGCCGTTAGCACCGACGAAATCCGTCCGCAGATGATGGGTATTCTCTGGGACGTGCGCCCCGACTCCGTGATATTCGTATCGACCGACACGCGCAAGCTGGTAAAATACACCACCTCTACCATAAAACCCGGTGTCACCTGCTCATTCATCCTGCCCGTAAAAGGTGCCACCGTGCTCAAGAATGTATTCTCCAAGGAGGATGAGATTAAAATAACCGTAAGCCCCACGGCGGTATTGTTTGAATCTGAATCGTTCACATTCGACTGCCGCCTGATAAAAGGCAATTTCCCTCCCTACGACCGCGTGATACCTTCGAACAACTCGTATATACTCACCGTGGACCGTCTCTCGCTCCTCACTGCCGTAAGGCGCGTGGCTGTGTTCGGCGACGAAGGCGGCGGCCTCATCCGGCTCCGTCTGAGCACCAACTCCGTAGAGCTTAACGCTTGCGACAACAGTTTTGGTACATTTGGCAAAGAGGAAGTGCCCTGCGATTACACCGGCAAAGACCTTACAATAGGCTTCGGAAGCCAGTATCTCGTGGAGATTCTTTCCACCCTCTCCACCCCCGACGTGATAATCAAACTCGCCGACCCCTCGCGTCCCGCCCTCTTCCTGCCCGGAGAGAACGACCCCGATTGCGAGCTGCTTATGATTCTCATGCCAATGAACATCGTAGACTGACCCGCGGATGGAACTGAAACTCACAAGGCCCATAGTGTTCTTTGATCTGGAGACTACCGGCACCAACATCACCCACGACCGCATCGTGGAAATTTCCCTGATAAAAGTGATGCCAGACGGCTCAGAGATTGAACGCACCCGCCGCATCAATCCCGAGATGCCGATTCCGGCTGAGGCTACAGCCATACACCATATCACCGACGAGGACGTAAGCGGCGAACCCACATTCCGTCAGGTTGCAAAATCACTGGCCGAACTCTTTAGCGGATGCGACATAGCCGGATTCAATTCCAATAGATTCGACATCCCGATGCTTCTGGAGGAATTCAACCGCGTGGACGTGCCCATCGACATCCATACAGCCCGTTTTGTGGATGTGCAGACTATATTCCACAAACGCGAGCCCCGAAACCTCACCGCAGCCTACAGATTCTACTGCGGAGGCGACCTTGAGGCTGCCCACTCGGCCAACGCCGATACGAGAGCCACACTCGAAGTGCTCAAGGCCCAGCTCGACCGTTACCCCGATCTGCCAAACGACGTGAACGCGCTATCCGACTATTCGTCGCACAACCGCAACGTTGATTTCGCCGGACGTCTCATTTATGACGACAACAATGTGGAGATTATCAACTTCGGCAAACACAAAGGGAGCCCCGCAGAGGAGGTCCTCAGAAAAGAACCCGGCTACTACAGCTGGATAATGCAGGGCGACTTCCCCCAGAACACTAAAGACGCATTCGCCAGAATAAGGCTTCGCATAGACCAGGCCAAGAATAAGAAATCATGCTAAAAGGCAAACATATAGTCCTCGGAATAACAGGCGGTATCGCTGCATACAAGTCTGTGACTCTCCTTCGGCTCCTCGTCAAAAGAGGTGCCGAAGTGCAGGTTGTGATAACACCTTCGGGAAAAGAGTTCATAACTCCCGTCACACTTTCGGCTCTGAGCGGGAAGCCCGTGATATGCGATTTCTTCACGGCCAATACCGGCGAATGGCACAGCCACGTTGACATAGGCCTGTGGGCCGATGCCATGGTAATTGCCCCTGCCACTGCCTGCACCATCGGCAAAATGGCCCACGGTATCGCCGACAACATGCTTGTGACCACATATCTCTCGGCCAAAGCTCCGGTATTTGTGGCCCCGGCCATGGACCTGGACATGATGGCCCATCCGTCGACAACCGCCAACCTCGCCCTGCTGCGCTCCTACGGCAATCATATAATCGAACCGGCCGAAGGCGAGCTCGCAAGCCATCTTACCGGCCGCGGCCGCATGGAAGAGCCTGAACGTATTGTGGAGGTGCTCAACGAGTTTTTCTCGCGCAAACAGCCACTTGCCGGAAAAAAAGTGCTGGTTACCGCCGGCCCTACCTACGAGAGAATAGACCCGGTGAGATTCATCGGCAATTTCTCTACCGGAAAGATGGGCTATGCCATAGCCGATGCCGCCGCACGCATGGGAGCTGAAGTCACTCTCGTAAGCGGCCCCGTCTCAGTCAAAACCTCCGAAACGGGTGTGGTTACCGAGCATGTGGAATCGGCTAAAGAGATGCTCGCCTGCTGTCAGAAAGCGTGGGCTGATGCCGACATAGCCATAATGTGTGCCGCTGTGGCCGACTATGCGCCGTCCAATCCGTCCGGCACAAAAATCAAACGTGAAGGAAACGAACCTCCGCAGATCACCCTGGTGAAAAATCCCGACATTGCCGCCACACTCGGTGCTGAGAAACGTCCGGGGCAGATTCTCGTGGGCTTTGCCCTTGAGACGGACAGTGAGGAATCCAACGCGGTGAAAAAACTCCACAGCAAGAATCTCGACATGATTGTGCTGAACTCGCTCCGCGACCCTCAGGCAGGGTTCGGCACTGACACCAATAAAATCACCATCTTCCGTCAGGGAGCAGAGCCACTGCGCTTTCCCGTGAAGTCAAAACGCGAAGTGGCCGTAGACATTCTTGACGAAATCATAAAATTACACTGACCTGACTGATGAACCTCACCCGCCTGTCATTCTTTGTTCTTGCGGCCGTTTTTACGGCCGCGGGTGTCTTCGCACAGGAACTTGACTGTAAGGTGGAAGTGAACACAGACCAGTTGTCGGATACCCGGGAGGAGATTTTCTCCGAGCTGCAGCAGACCGTGAGCGACTACATGAACCACACCCGGTTCACAGACACGAAGTTCGCTGTCAACGAAAGAATCGGATGCCGCCTATTCCTCACCGTCACGGGTTATAACGACGGGGTGGTTTCAGGCGAGCTTCAGGTGCAGTCTGTGCGTCCGGTTTTCAACAGCTCCTATAATTCCACTCTGCTCAACATCAAGGACGAGCACATCGCATTTCCATTCCGTCCGGCCGACCGTCTGACGTTTTCGGAAACCACCGTGGAAAGTAATCTCACCGCCCTGCTTGATTTCTATGCCTATCTCATACTGGCTCTTGACTTCGATTCATTCTCTCCCCGCGGAGGCCAGCCGTATGTAGAACGCATGGCATCCATAGTGCAGCAGGCACAGGCAAGCGGCTCAAGCGGATGGCGCATGTTTGACGACAACCGCAACCGCGCGGCCATAGCCGAGGCCCTTTCTGCCGCCGCACCGGCTGCCTTGCGCGACATGAGCTATGAATATCATCGCAACGGGCTCGACGTAATGTCCCTGAGCCCCGACAAAGGCCGCAACGCCATTACATCATCGCTCGCCACGCTGAGCAAGGTCAACGAGATGGCTCCATTTTCGGTAGCGCTGACAATGTTTCACGACTCGAAGCTCGACGAACTGATTAACGTCTACAGCCGCGGGGCGGAAAGCGAGCGTAAGCGCGTCTACGAAATGCTTGAAAATATTTATCCGGCAGAGAACGTCCGTCTCTCGGCTATTCTCCACCCCTCCAATCCAGAATAAGATGCTAAAGTCTCTCCATATATCCAACTATGCCCTGATAGATTCGCTTGATATCGAATTTGACAGCGGCCTCAACATCATTACCGGCGAGACCGGTGCCGGAAAGTCCATTATTATCGGTGCGCTGTCAATGCTGCTCGGCGGACGCACCGACACCAAAGCCATACGCCGTGAGGATATGAAATCGGTGATAGAAGGCATGTTCAGTCTATCGCCGTCAACCCCGTTGGCCGATATTCTGAAGAGTGCCGATGTGGACTTTGACCCCGCCACCTGTATTCTCCGGCGCGAGATTTCTCCCGGGGGCAGATCAAGAGCCTTCATCAACGATACCCCAGTGAATCTCACTCTGCTCCGGGAGGTAGGACTGCATCTGGTCGACATTCACTCGCAGCATCAGAACCAGCTACTCGCCACGCCCGATTTTCAGCTCAATGTAATCGACGCTCTTGCTTCCAACCAGCAGTTGCTTGAGGAATATGGCAAACTCTATTCCTCCTTCCGTGATGCGCTCCATAAGCTCAAGGTCTTCAAGGCGGGAGTGGAGCGTGACAAGGCAAACGCCGATTTCATGCAGTTCCAGCTTGAGCAGCTCGAAGAACTCAATCTGCACCCCGGCGAACTCGACACGCTCGAACAGTCGCGCGACCAGCTCGCCGATTCCACCCGAGGCAAGAGCCTGGCAAACGAGGCTCTTGAAGCTCTGAAAACCGGAGACAGCAACATACTTTCGCTTATAGAAACAGCCCGTGACGCCATAGCCGATCTGGAGACATTTACCGACAGCGTCCGAAACCAGAACCTTCTCGACAGGCTCGAATCGGCAAGCATAGAGCTTAACGATATATCCGAGACTATCGAGACAATCGACGCCTCCATTCTCGTTGACCCCTCGGAACTTGAGATTGCCGATGCCCGTATAACCGAAATAAGGGCCATGATGAGGAAACATGGCGTGGAAACCGAATCGGAGCTGATTGCGATACGCGACCGTCTCGAACACCGCCTGAGTCATCTCGCGGAAGCGGATTCTCTTGCTCTGCGTCTCGAGACGCAGGCCAAGCGGGCCAAATCGCGCGCACGGGAACTGGCCCGCACCATTTCCGAACGCCGCGCGGAGGCCGCCAGTGATTTCGGCGAGAAGCTGATAGAAACCGCACGCCCTCTCGGCATGAAAAATCTTCAGGTAAACATTGCTGTCGAGCCCTCAGAACCCGGCCCCACGGGAATGGATGCCGTGGAATTCCGGTTTGCATTCAACAAGAACCAGGAACCGATTCCGGTGGGAGGAGCAGCTTCGGGAGGCGAAATCTCGCGCATAATGCTCTCCATAAAATCCATTATCGCCAACCGCATAGAACTTCCGTCAATCATATTCGACGAAGTAGACACCGGAGTATCGGGCGACGTAGCCAACCGTATGGGCCTGATGATGCTTGATCTGGCGGCAGGACTGCAGGTTATAGCCATAACCCATCTGCCTCAGGTGGCGGCTAAAGGCAAAGTGCATTTCAAAGTGTTTAAAGAGGATGACGACCTCTCCACCCACACCCGCATGGAACGCCTGACACCGGAAAGGCGCATCGACGAGTTGGCTCTGATGCTGTCAGGTTCGCCCGACGACGAATCGGCGCGCCACACCGCCGGAAAACTCTTAGGCCTTTCCTAAACTGTTTTCACTCCTGTTTTTATAATATAAATACCACTAAATAATGCAACCAAACGATTACATCTTCGGTCTTAGAGCTGTGATGGAAGCCATCGAGGCCGGTAAAGAAATAGACAAGCTCTTTGTCAGAAAAGACCTTTCGGGGCCTCTTGCAACCGAACTTCTTGCACTCGCGCGCCAAAACCGGCTCGTGGTGCAGCGTGTGCCCGAGGAGCGTCTCAACCGCATCACCCGCAAGAACCATCAGGGAGTGATAGCCATGATGTCGGCCATCACCTATCATTCCATCGATAATCTCGTTCCCGAGCTTTTCGAGGCCGGAGTGCTTCCCTTCGTGATAGTGCTCGACGGCATCACTGATGTTAGGAACTTCGGTGCCATAGCCCGTACGGCCGAGTGCGCGGGAGCCGACGCCATAGTGATTCCCGAGCACGGCAGCGTGAGTGTGGGAGGAGACGCAGTCAAGACCTCTGCCGGCGCGCTGATGCATCTTCCCGTGTGCCGCGAACGCACCACACTATCAGCTGTAAAGCGTCTGCGCCAATCGGGCTTCAACGTAGTGGCCGTTTCGGAGAAAGCCGACATCAATTATACCACGGCCGACTATACCGTGCCGACAGCCCTGGTGCTTGGCGCCGAGGACACCGGCATCAGCCCGGAAGTGCTGAAAGAGTGCGACACCTTCGTGTCCATCCCCATGTTCGGCCACATAGGGTCGCTGAACGTATCCGTAGCCGCCGGTGTTCTTATGTACGAAGTGGTCCGTCAGCGCCTGAAAGCCAATCTCGAAGTAATCTGACATCCGGCACCTCCAGACACTTCCATCCCATCAAAACCACCCAAACCAATTACTTGACTGATGAAACGTTACATAAACTATCTTCTGATTCTTTCTTTCCCATTCATGTCGTGCACGGCCTATGCCCAGCAGCAACGGCTTGAATCAGCTCCCGTTGTAAACCCTGAGATTCCCGCCAAAGTGGAATTTGCAGGAAAAGAGGTGAAGCTTGACCGTCCCGACCTCTGGGAACGCTACGACCGTGAACTTACCTCGATGGTCTACACCCACGGCAACACCCTCCTCACCATCAAACGCGCCAACAGATATTTCCCCGTAATAATGCCCATACTGAAGGCCAACGGCGTTCCTACCGATCTTGCTTACCTGGCATGCATCGAGAGTTATCTCAATCCTCGCGCTTACTCTCCAGCAAAGGCTGCCGGGTTCTGGCAGTTCATACCTTCGGCCGGAAAAGAGTACGGTCTCGAGATCAACGACTACGTTGACGAACGCTACAATCTTGAAAAAGCCACGGCAGCGGCAGCCCGCTATCTCAAATCGAGCTACAACCGGTTCGGCAACTGGGAATCGGCCGCCGCATCTTACAATACGGGAGTGGCCCGCGTGAGCCGAGAGCTTGAGGCCCAGCAGGCCACAAGTGCCCTGGATCTTTATCTGGTTGAAGAAACCTCGCGCTATATGTTCCGTCTTCTGGCCATGAAGGAGATTATGGAGCACCCCGCGAAATATGGCTTCAATCTCACCGCCGAGCAGCTCTACCAGCCGCTCGAATACAAGACAGTGACTGTGGATTATCCTGTGGAGGACTGGCCTACGTGGGCCCAGGAACAGGGTATAAACTACCTGATTCTGCGCGACAACAATCCCTGGATACGCGCCAAATCGCTTCCCAACAAAACGGGCAAAGCCTACAAGGTGCTGATTCCCACCAAAGCATCCCTACAGAGGACCACCGACCCCTCCAAACTTAAAGTCTTTGACCATAGCTGGATTAATGAAAGATAAGAAGCACACTGAAACCATTGAGGAAAACATCGTGACCGATGGCCCGCTCGACACTCTTGAGGTTTATGGCGCGAGAGTCAACAACCTCAAGAACATCGACGTGAGCATACCGCACAATGCTCTCACCGTAATAACCGGTCTGAGCGGTAGCGGCAAGTCATCCCTGGCATTCGACACCATCTATGCCGAGGGCCAGCGACGCTATATAGAAACATTCAGCACCTACGCGCGCAATATGCTCGGCAATCTCGAGCGTCCCGACGTAGACAAAATCACCGGACTGAGTCCGGTAATAGCCATCGAGCAGAAAACGGTGAACCGCAATCCGCGAAGCACCATCGGCACCACTACGGAAATCTACGACTTCCTGCGACTGCTCTATGCCCGTATCGGTCAGGCCGTGAGCTATCTCTCGGGCGAACCGATGGTAAAATACACCGAGGAGAAAATCCTCGATCTGATTCTCACCAAATTCGAGGGTAAGAAAATCTACATACTCGCCCCCCTTGTGAAAAACCGCAAGGGCCATTATAAGGAGCTTTTCGAATCCCTACGCAAGAAAGGCTATCTGACCGTGAGAGTGGACAGTGAACTCCGCGAAATCACTCCCGGCATGAAACTCGACCGCTACAAGAACCATTCCGTGGAGCTCGTAATCGACCGTCTGAAGGCCTCGGCCAAAGATACCACACGTCTGCGCGAGACCGTGGATGAGGCCTTGCGTCAGGGCGAGAAGCAAATGATGATTTACGATGTGGACGCCGACGCAGTAAGCCATTATTCGCAGCAACTCATGGATCCCGCCACGGGCCTGAGCTACCGCGAACCCGCCCCCCACAACTTTTCATTCAACTCACCGCAGGGCGCGTGTCCCCGCTGCAAAGGACTCGGCTATGTCAACGAGGTTGACCGCGAAAAGGTGATGCCCGATCCATCGCTCTCCATCCATGCCGGAGGAATCGTCCCGCTGGGAAAGTATCGCAACTCAATGATATTCTGGCAGATTGAGGCCATACTCAAGAAATACGGCCACACTCTCAAGACCCCGATATCCGAGATAAGCGAGGAGGCGCTCAACGACATATTCGACGGTACCGACGAACGTCTGGTGATTGAAAACGGCACCATGTCCATGAACAACTACTTCCTGACCTATGAGGGTCTGGTGAAGTATCTGGAGATGCAGCGCGACGACGATGCCGGAGCGGCCGCACGCAACTGGAGCGAACAGTTCTTCTCCAAGGTGGAATGTCCCGAATGCCACGGACAGCGCCTCAACCGTGAGGCTCTTCATTTCTTTGTGGATGGAAAAAACATAGCCGAACTCACCCGGATGGACATCGGCGAGCTTTACCGCTGGGCATCCACCTTCGAACAACGCCTTTCGCCCACCCAGGCCCTGATAGCACGCGAAATAGTGAAAGAAATTCGCACACGCCTGTCGTTTCTGGTAGACGTGGGCCTTTCATACCTTTCGCTTGACCGCCGTTCGGCTACACTGTCGGGCGGAGAAAGTCAGCGCATAAGGCTTGCCACGCAGATAGGATCGGAGCTTGTAAACGTGCTCTACATTCTCGACGAGCCGAGTATCGGCCTGCATCAGCGCGACAACCAGCGCCTTATTACATCGCTGAAGAAACTGCGCGACGCCTCCAATTCCATAATAGTGGTGGAGCACGACAAAGACATGATGCTTGAGGCCGACTATATAGTGGACATCGGTCCTAAAGCCGGCCGCAAGGGAGGTGAAGTGGTGTTTCAGGGCACTCCCGCCAAGATGCTTGAGACCGCCACTCTCACCGCATCATATCTCACGGGAAGCAAAAGCATAGAGATTCCCGCACAGAGACGTCCCGGCAACGGAAAATTCCTGAAACTCGAAGGCGCATCCGGCCATAACCTCAAGAATGTGGACCTTACGCTCCCGCTGGGCACCCTCACCTGTGTGGCAGGCGTGTCGGGCAGCGGAAAGTCATCGCTGGTCAACGCCACCCTGCAGCCCATCCTCTCGCGCCGCTTCTACCGCTCGCAGCAGCAACCGCTCCCCTACCGTCAGCTGCTCGGAATTGAGAACATAGATAAAGTGGTGACCGTCGACCAGACTCCTCTCGGTCGCTCACCCCGCTCAAATCCTGCCACCTACACCGGTGTGTTCTCCGACATCCGAAACCTTTTCGTGAATCTGCCGGAAGCCAAAATAAGAGGCTACCGGCCGGGGCGCTTCTCATTCAATATTTCGGGAGGGCGGTGCGATGCCTGCAACGGCAACGGCTACCGCACCATAGAGATGAACTTCCTGCCGGATGTGCTTGTGCCCTGCGAGGTGTGCGGCGGCAAACGCTACAACCGCGAGACACTCGAGGTGCGTTTCAAGGGCAAATCCATAGCCGACGTGCTCGACATGACCATAAACCAGGCCGTGGAATTCTTCGAAGCCGTCCCCTCCATCCTGCGAAAGATCAAAGTGCTTCAGGATATAGGCCTCGGCTACATCAAGCTCGGTCAGCCGTCATCAACTCTTTCCGGAGGTGAGAACCAGCGCGTGAAACTCGCGGCGGAACTATCGAAACGCGACACCGGCAAGACCCTCTTCATACTCGACGAACCCACTACCGGACTTCATTTCGAGGACATACGCGTGCTTCTCGACGTATTCAACCGTCTCGTCGACAAAGGAAACACCGTACTGGTCATAGAGCATAATCTCGATGTGATAAAATGTGCCGACTATGTGATAGACATGGGGCCCGACGGAGGCAGCGAAGGCGGCCGCATAATAGCCGCCGGCACACCTGAGGAAATCGCCGCCGGCAATTCTCCCACCGCCGAGTTCATCCGCGCCGAACTCAATGCCGGGTAGTGCCGACCACTGTTGCAATCACGGCCCGAGAGCCGGGATTTCACTACTTTTCAGCCGCAATTTTAAATTAAATTAGAGAATAAGCGTCTGAAAATTTGTCTATGTAGCGAAAAATGACTTACTTTGCACTCGTTTTATGGCTCATCCTGTAAAGCTGTTAAAAATGATGCGCTTAGCAGTGATATGAGAACTGAGATGGCGGCCATAAGACGCAGAGTTAAAAAATAAGTAAATTTATTGAGCTAAGTAACACAAACAGCCATGTCAAAAGTTTGTCAGATCACAGGCAAGAAAGCGATTGTGGGTAACAACGTATCCCACTCAAAGCGTCGCACCAAGCGCAAATTCAACGTCAACCTCTTCACCAAGAAGTTCTACTGGGTTGAGCAGGATGCATGGATTCTCCTGACCCTCTCAGCCAACGGTCTGCGCACCATCAACAAGAAGGGTCTCGACGCCGCAATCAAAGATGCTGCCGAGAAGGGTTATTTAACTGAAATCAAATATTTAGAATTCTAAGAACAATGGCAAAGAAAGCTAAAGGTAATCGCGTGCAGGTAATCCTTGAATGCACAGAACACAAAGCCAGCGGTATGCCCGGTACTTCTCGCTATATCACCACCAAGAACCGCAAGAACACCACCGAGCGTCTGGAACTTAAGAAATACAACCCTATCCTCAAGAGAGTAACCGTTCACAAAGAAATCAAATAATAACTACCCGATATGGCAAAGAAAACCGTAGCATCTCTGCAGAAAGGCGAAGGACGTACCTACTCCAAGGTTATCAAAGTAGTTAAATCGCCCAAAACCGGCGCCTACACCTTCCAGGAGCAGATGGTTCCCAACGATGCAGTTAAAGACATACTGAAATAATCAGCTGTAAACATCATAATCGCGGAGCGCGTCTCCGCTGTTAAACATAACGAATCCGGGCTGTCCCTACATCTGTAGCGGCAGCCCGGATTCGTTTGTTTCTACCTCTTATTCTTCAAGCGGCTGAAGAGTGAGAGCATATCCGCCCGTGGCATTCATCTTCACCTTGAGAAGGTCGGCGGATGTCACGGTATCGGTGGCAATCTTTATATCCTCGGGATCAGTTGAGCCGGGAACATCAGAATAGGAAGTGGCAAGATACTTGCGGTCGGGTGTCAGAAAACCGAGAGGGAGATCGATTTCACGGGGCTGGCTGTTGGTGCCGGCACCCACATAGAAAATATCGCCGGCGCGACGCGCTACAACTATATACTCCCCTATCTCGCCCTGCAGTGCCTCAGACCAGTCGCAATCGGCATTAAACGTGCGGAAGAACTCAAAGGCATCGTGACCCTCGTAGTTTTCTATGAGGTCGGCGGCCATCTGAAGCGGAGAATAGATTATAACCCAGTTGGCAATCTGACGTGCGAGAGTGGTCTTGATGCAGCAGTCGGCATTCGGGCCGTTCCATTCCAGGCGACCCTTGTCGGCCTTCGCCCGCGAATAGTCAATGTCGAAAATACCGGGTGTGTAGTCCATCGGACCGGAAAGAAGTCTTACGTAAGGTAGCGTGCACAGATAATCGGCCGAATTGCCTGCCGACCATGCGTTCCATTCCATGCCGCGTGCGCCTTCGCGCGTCATCATGTTGGGCCACGTGCGGCGGATACCTGTTTCCTTTATCGGCTCATGGGCATCTATCATCAGACGATAACGTGCAGCCGTCTCAACCACTTTCTGATAGTGACGCACTCCATATTGCGAATGGTGCAGATAGCCGCCCTTGAAACCGCCGGCATATCCGGTCTTTACCGTATGGATTCCCAGGCTTGCGTAATAGGCAAAAGCAGAATCCATCGCCGCCTCATATTCGGGGATGTTGCCGCCGGTCTCGTTGTGGGCCCAGAGTTCGATGCCGTTGGCGCGGGCATAGGAAGCCACGGAATCGATATCGAAATCGGAAGCGGCTCCCACATAGTCGAAGCTCTGGTTTCCGCCCCAGTTCTCCCAGCCTTTATTCCAGCCCTCGAAGAGAACGCCCTGAAGATTATTGGCCTTGGCGAAATCTATATATTTAATGGCGTTGGCAGTTGTAGCGCCATGGCGCGGCCCCACTGTCCACGTCTGGGTGCCAAGATGCATCCCCCACCATATCCCCACATATTTCTGAGGCTTTATCCATGAAGTGTCCTTGAGTTTGGACGGTTCGTTGAGATTCACTATAAGATTGCTGTTGATCAGCTCCACTGCGCTCTTGCCTATCTGGATAGTGCGCCACGGTGTAACGAACTGCGGGCCGACGTAGGCCTTTACTCCATCGGGCAGCGGGGCCAGCTCGGCTTTCAAGCCGCCCTGTGAGGAGCGCTGGAGGGTCATCTCGGGATAATCATAGAGCGCAGCCTCGTGAATAGAGCCGTAAACGCCAGTCTCGGTGCGGAATGTGAACGGAGTGTTGGCATCTTCCACATCCGTCAGCGCCAGATTGTGGTATTCAAGCTCATAGGTCTCGAAATTTCCGGGAATAGACCATGATGTGCCGTTCACTGCGAAATTAAATTCGGTAAGTTCATCGGTCACTGTTATTGTGTCGGCTCCGTCCACCTTCCATTCGTAACGGAAAGCCATTCCGTCGTCAAACACGCGGAATCGCACGGTAAGCATCGAAGCCGAATCGGCCATATTGACGGCCATCTCGCGGTAATTTTCCCGTACGACCTTGTTTTCGCCCCATGGCTGATTCCAGATGGTGTCTTTCTGTGAAAATTCGGCCGTGACCTCAGCCTTGCGAGAGTCGAATTTCCACTGGTCAGTGACTATTCCAAGAGTGGAAGGTAAAATAAGTTCACGCCCGTCGACATTCACGGCATACTGCGGATTGTCACCGTCATTAGTAAAAAAGACCTCAATGCGGCCGTCGGGCGACTTCACATTGGTGCGTTTTGTGCACGATGCAGCGCCTATCAGCGCCAGCAGTGCAATTGCTATAGTCAGCTTATTCATGATTATGATTTAGGATTGATTATGTTTCGCAGGTATGATTCACAAATATAGTAAATCAAGCGATTATCGTTTCAATTTTACGAAAAGATTCGCAATGGATATTTCACCGTAATGCACAAATGCCGCTTAAATGTCACATTTATTGGCGTCAAAACGTTTTTTACGTACCTTTGCCGGCCAAATCCGCTCCGTGTGGAGCCACTTACTATTTTTATTATGAGAATATCTAACAAATTTATTGTATCGTCACTGGCACTCATCACATTTGTTTCGGCATCGGCCGAAGGCTATCAGATCAACACCCTCAGTGCCAAACAGGGAGGCATGGGCCACACCGGAACCGCTCTCAAACTCGGTGCCGAAAGCATGTTTTTCAATCCCGCAGGTCTAGGATTCTCCCAGAAGACACTCGACCTCACCGGCAGCTTCAATGCCCTCAAGCCCTACGCTTCGGCACGCAACTGCAAATCGACCGTAATGGGAAATACCACAGAATTCCCTGCCAAATACGATGCTCACAACAACATCTCCACCCCTTTATTAATAGGCGCGTCGTTCCGTATCTACGACAATCTACAGGCCGGTATAGCGTTCTATACGCCCTACGGTTCGTCAATCAACTGGACCAACAACTGGCCCGGCGCCGAACTCAATCAGAAAGTAAAGCTTGCCACCTACACCATACAGCCCACATTCTCCTACCGCATCTCGCCGAAACTGAGCGTCGGCGCCGGCCTTATGATAACCTGGGGTTCCGTTGACCTCTATAAAGGCCTTATCAGCGGAACGACATTCGACAGCGTGCTGCTCCCGAAGCTTCAGAGTATGGGAATGGACGTAACACCTTTCGGCACCACCGCACCCGCCACCATCAACCTCAACGGAAAGGCAGAAGTAGCATTCGGATTCAATGCCGGAGTAATGTACGACGTATCAAGCAAAGTGACACTCGGAGCCAACTTCCGCTCACGCCAGCTCATGAAAGTGAAAGCCGGCGACGCCAAGGTGATTTATGCCAACAAGATTGCCGAAACCGCACTTGAGAGCACCCTGGGACTGATAAACGAAGCCAATTTCAGCGCCGCCATGCCCCTTCCCTGGGTTCTTACCGTAGGTGGTTCTTACCGCCCCACCGACCGTTGGACTCTTGCTGCCGACGTGGCTCTCACCGGCTGGAAAACCTACAAACATCTCAACATCGACTTCCTCGATGAGAAAGTGGCCGCTTTCAGCCAGCATATCACAAAAGATTACCGCGACGCATGGTGCTTCCGCCTGGGTGCACAATACGCCCTTACACATCGGTTCGACCTCCGCTTCGGCATGATGATTGACACCACTCCCGTAGACAAGCACAACTACAACCCCGAAACTCCGGGAATGGCAAAAATCGAGCCGTCAGCCGGTCTGTCATTCCGCCCCATCGAGCGTCTTTCTATTGACTTCTCGCTGCTTTACGTGGCCGGACTCGGTGCAAAAGGTGCCTCCATCACCCACGACGATCTTCTGCTTAAAAGCGCCGGATTACCGGCCGAGAAAACCTTCGTGGCCGATTATCGCTGCAATGCCATCAATGCCGCCATTGGTGTGAACTACTCTTTCTGAAACGCTTTTTTTGAATAATCGAGAACTTTTACGTCTGAAGGTTAGTTATATAATTAATCAACCAAAATTCAACTAACTTACGTAAATTCCGATTATGAAAAAACTTATTCTGGCCTCAGTAGTTGCCGCAGGAGCACTCCTAATGGCAAGTTGCGCAAGCAACGCAGAAAAAAGCGAAAAAGATCTGGCAGCTAAAATCGAAAACTGCACCAATACCGACAGTATCAAGGTGTATGTGGACCAGGCCAAAGCCTATGCCGAAAAGCTCGTGAGCGAAGGCAAGGTAGATGAAGCCAAGAAATATCTTGAGCAGATAGAGCCCGTGGTAAAAGCCAAAGCACCTCAGTTTGCCGGCGCTCTCTCCACTGCCGAAACTGCTCTTGATAAAGTGAAAGAAGCCGCAGGCAATGCCGCCGACAATGTCAAGGCTGCCGGTGACAGCGCTGCTGTAGCTGCCGGTGATGCAGTCGACAAAGCCAAAGACGCTGCAAGCACAGCCGTTGAAAACGCCAAGGACGAAGCTGCCGCCAAGGTATCCGAGGCTGCTCAGAAGGCTTCCGACAAAGTAAGCGATGCCGCACAGCAGGCTAAAGACAAAGCCTCTGAAAAGGTCAACGACCTTCTGAAAAAGAAATAACGCGACCTGCTTAATACTATCGCAAGGCGATGTGCCCCTCCGGTGCATCGCCTTACTTTTTCAGTATGATTGCCAGCACCCTTATTTTTCGGGATGAGAGTCAACGGCGTTTTCCTCACATTTTATTAATTTTGCATCCTCATAATAACAACGCTATCAGTAAACGATGTCTATATTGAAATCCAAGCTTTCCAAAGTTATTTTTGCAGTGGTTGCATCTTTCACAGTCAACCTCATATGGCAAAATGTATGGCGTGTGACCACACTGCTCGAAATCCCGCGCCAGACCGTTCTCAACGACTCTGCAAGGGATTTACTGTTGGCTCTGGCGGCATTTATCGTTTTGTCTATCGTGGTGAGGCCCAAAGAACAGGGTTCATTTCTCGGACTTGAATCAAATATCATAAAAGGATTTTTTGTAGCTGTGATTTCGGTTTTGCCCATCTATATAGTATTTCCTCTAATCGGCACTATAAATCCCGATCTTACCGTTCCGTTGCTTGTAAGGAAAAGCGTTTTGCCCGGCTTCATCGAGGAACTGATATGCCGCGCCTTTATGTTCGGATTGTTCTTCCGGTATGCTAAGACAGGTTTCTTCTGGGCGGTCTTATTCCCGGCCGTTCTGTTCGGCCTCGCCCACACCTATCAGGGACATGATATAGCGTCAAGCCTTGCGGCATTTGGCGTCACATTTATCGGAGCCGTGTATTTCAGCTGGATATACGTTGCATGGGGCTTCAACCTCTGGGTTCCTGTCGGGCTGCATATACTGATGAATGCCGCGTGGGTAATATTCAACGTCACAGGCACCGAAGTTGCTGCCGGAGGATTGATCTCCAATCTTGTCAGGGTTGGCAGCATTGCATTGGCCATCATCATCACCATCTGGTTCCATAAGAAAAAAGGCGAAAAGGTCTTCCCTCATCCCGTCTGGAGCTTTTAGGCTCTCGCAATTAAATTGGTTCAAGCTTCACCTGCCATATTTCTTGTTCAGGTATTCTCTGAGTTTCGGGGAATCTTTGCCCTTATACACACGGTTGCGGTCAAATACGGTCCAGCTATCGCCATCCAGAAAGTCTATCTTTTCAAAACTTGCCGCATCAGCACCGGGAGAGACTACCCCGTGCTACACCTAACAATTTGATTTCGATTTCAGCGGAAGTTGCGGCATCCGAGCGCCCTTCCACTATATTTTGCTTTCCGGATCGGGCTGCCTGCAGCATCTGGTCGTAAGTGCGGTCGGTTTTGGCTATATGACCCTGAAGGAAATAATAAGTCAGGTCATAGATGGCCTCGGCCTTGCGAAACACGTGAAGCTTGCGGTAGCTTGTCTTGGGCCGGGCAAAATCAGGAAGCATGGTGGAGATTTAATTAGGTGAGGAATTAGAGGAGTTATGGTAACTAATGTAGCTACTTTAGCTAAATTAGCTATTTTAGCCATCTTAGCTGATTCACTCGCAAATATAGCGATTTTCCTCTCACTCTTTTCTTTGGCGGAGAGATTTTTGCGGAAACTTTAAGAGTGAATCAGATGTTTTAATGGTGTTATAAAATACGCTTAACCGATTCACAAATTTATATATTGAGATATGAATATCCTTAAAGCCTTCGCTTGTTCTGCCGCATTAGCTCTGCCGGCATTGGCTATGGCGGTACACCCCCGTCAGTATCCCGACACATTTCTGATTCCTGAACGAGCCATTATCCTCACAGGCAACCGGGCAAACGCCGAACGCCTTGTGGCCGTGCTCTACAACCAGGAAGACATGCACTTCAACGAACCCAACTGCCCCCGTTTCCTTTTTCTTGACCGTGAGGGAAAGATTGCGCTCGGAATCGGCGGTTATGCCAAGGTCTCGTTCCAGTACGACGTAAGAGGCTCTATCGACGAGGGCGCTAACTTCATTCCCTACAATATTCCGGTTCCCAACCGTGCCGATCAGAACAGCGCTTTCTATGCCAACGCCAACCACTCCTCCATCTTCCTGCAGCTCGTCGGTAGCCATGAAAAGATAGGCACATATCAGGTGTATTTACTCGGCGATTTCACCGGCAACGGCTACAAAGGCTACGGATTCCGCCTCAAACAGGCTTACTTGTCGGCGGGATTCTTCACCGTGGGTCTTGCCAACAGCACAATGATGGATGCCTCGGTAGGCACTCCCGGAATTGACAATATCGGCCCTTCGGGCGAGACGTTCAGGCGCAACGTGCTCGCGCGGTTCAATCCTCATTTCGACAGCCACTGGTCGGCTGCCATCTCTATTGAAAATCCGCCCGTCAGTCTCACTACCGACGAATACACCAAAGAAATAAGTCAGCGCTGCCCCGATATCCCCGCCTACGTCCAGTATGCCTGGGAAGGTGGCAAAAGCCATGTGCGCCTCAGCGGTCTGTTCCGTTCGCTTTCCTACAGAAACCTCGTGGCCGAGAAAAACAGATCGGTCATAGGCTGGGCGGCTCAGCTTTCGGGCAAATTATATGTGGCTCCCGGATGGTCACTTCTCTATCAGGGTTCCTACGGCCGCGGCTATGGCTCTTACACAAACGATATGGCAACCGACCTCGATCTGGTGCACACCGAAGGGGGAGCGATGGAAGCCCCACGCCAATATGCCTTTGAAGTGGGTACTACCTTTAATCTGACCAAGGATATTTTTCTTGCCGGAGCCTACTCCAAGACGCGCGTTCTCGGCACAAACTATCTTGGCCCCGACGCCTACCGCGGTTCCGACTACATTTCAGCCACAGCATTCTACAACATCATTCCCGACATGCAGATAGCTCTTGGTTATCTCCACGGCGTGCGCACCGATTTCAACAGCGAGCGCGGACGTGCCAACCGCATAGCTGCAATGCTGAAATATTCCTTCTAACTAATTAAATATCTTAAGTACATGGAACGCAAAATCACTCCGGACGATATTCGGAAATCAGCAAACGAAGCTTTTGAAAAAGCAAAAGCGATGAATGAAGGCACCCCCGACGCCCGCTTAGATGGCGTCGATCCCGAGAAATTCGGCCTTTCCATAACCCTTGTGGATGGAACAACCATAAACATTGGCGATACCGATACCCGCGCGGCCATAGGAGGAATCGCCAGAATTCCGGCTCTTCTTGCCCTGATGCAAAAGACCGACAATCCCGTGGAGGCTGCCGAGAAGTCGGATGTGGGCGCCGGATGCGGATGCAAGCGCGACCGCTCCATCAAACCCCGTATTCCCGTGGGTGCTTACAGCGTGAGGATTGTCAGCGCCATAGAGCCCAACGGTGACCCCGACAGCAAATGGAACGAAATAATCAACGGCATGATCTCAGACATGGGTTCCACTCCCGTACTTGACGACGCACTGTACAAGAAGCTGACCAAAATCAATATCGATTCCAATGCAGAGGATGTGTTGGCCGATACCGGTTTTTATCTTTATGATGATGCCGCTCCGTCAATCGACCTTTATACACGTCTGACATCGATATGTACCTCGGCATCACAGCTTTCTGCCTACGGCGCCACAATCGCTGCCGGCGGTTACTCTCCCACAGCCAAGACCCAGGTGTTCGATTCCTCGATTGCTCCGCGTATAGTAGCCTCCATGGCAGCCAAAGGGCCTCACAGGGCATCATATCTCTGGCTGGTGGGCACCGGACTGCCGGCTCGGTCAAGCTTCAGCGGCATGATAGTGGGCGTTCTTCCCGGCGTGCTCTCCATCGCGGCATATTCGCCGAGAGTCAACGACTCAGGTATCTCGGTTCGCGGAGCCGCTGCCATAGAGCATTTTATGAACAGCCTTCATCTGAGCGCGTTTTCCGGCGAGCACATTATTATTTAAAGTCAATTTTGCAATATAATTGCCTGTATTCCGCAGATTTTAGTAAATTTGCAGCCTTATAAGGCACTGATATTGAAAAATACCGACTATAAAATTTCCGAATTACACGAGCAAAAGCCTGCAGCATCCCATCGCTGCGGGCTGCTCGCGCTTTCCCCGGCGCTAATGTTTCTCGCGCTCTACGTGGGAGCTTCACTTGTGATAGGCGATTTCTACGCCATACCCATCACCATAGCGCTTGTGGCGGCTTCAATCTGGAGCATAGCCATCTACCGCGGCCATTCGCTTCAGGAGCGCATCCGAACATTCTCGGAGTCCGCCGGTAACCACAATATTCTCTACATGGTGTGGATTTTTATCCTCGCCGGAACATTTGCCTCCCTCGCCAAAGGCATGGGAGCTGTGGACGCCACGGTGCGTCTCACGCTGGTATGCTTTCCTGCCGACTTTGTGCTTCCCGCCATATTTCTGGCGGCGTGCCTGATAAGCATGTCGATAGGCACTTCGGTCGGCACCGTAGTGGCCCTGACCCCTCTGGTTGTCGAACTCGCACAGAGCGCGGGCGCGCCGGTGCCACTCTACGCGGCCGCCGTGCTCGGAGGAGCGTTTTTCGGCGACAACCTCTCGTTCATCTCCGACACCACCATTGCCGCCACGCGCACCCAGGGATGCCGGATGAGCGATAAATTCCATGCCAACCTGCGCATCGCACTGCCGGCGGCCGTAATCACGCTTGTCATCTACACCGTGATAGGACTTGACAGCACGGCCGCGGTGCAGAACGCCTCATTTGCGTGGAGCGACGTAAGGCTGGTGCTCCCCTACCTGCTGGTGATAGGCATGGCGGCCTGCGGAATCAACGTGACCGTGGTGCTTATCTGCGGAATAATCGCGGCTCTGGGGGCCGCGCTCCCCTTCGGCATGACGCCGCTCGAAGCCGCCGCGCTCATGGGCAAAGGAGTGGAGAGCATGAGCGACCTCATAATCATAACCCTTCTTGCAGCCGGAATGCTCGGCATAGTCAAGGCAGCCGGAGGCATTGACTATATGCTCTCGCTCATCACCACGGGAGGGCTCGGCTACCGTGGCGCCCAGGCTGCTATAGCCATTCTCACATCGTGCGTCAATCTGTGTACGGCCAACAACACCGTGGCCATTCTCACCACCGGTTCGCTCTCCCGCTCTCTCGCCACCCGCTACGGTATATCGCCGCGACGCACCGCATCGCTTCTCGACACCTCTTCCTGCATCACTCAGTGTCTTATCCCCTTCGGCGCCCAGACCCTTCTTGTGAGCGGCATGGCCGAAATCTCACCCGCCGCACCGTGGCCCTATCTCTTCTATCCCTGGGCGCTCTGTCTGTGTCTGGCTGGCGCTATCATAATCGGTTCGCCCCGCCATGCCGTGAGGCCGGCGGAATTTGCAGAAGCGTAAAAATTTCTGCAAAAATCCCATCACTCCGTGCAACTTTCTCACAGCATCTGCGTCTGATTTCACAGATGCATTTTTATAGAAACCAAAATTACTTATCACAATAACCGATTTATGAAGAAAACTTCACTACTGCTATCTCTGTTCATGGCGCTCGTGATGCTTCTGCCGCAAGCACTCACCGCCCAGCAGATGCCCCAGTTAGGGACCGACCCCGACGTAAGGATAGGACGGCTCCCCAACGGCCTTACCTATTACATCCGCCACAACGAACTTCCCAAGGGACAGGCCGATTTCTACATCGCCCAGCGCGTGGGCTCCGTTCTCGAAAACGACGAGCAGCAGGGCCTCGCCCACTTCCTCGAGCACATGTGCTTCAACGGAACCACCCACTTCCCCGGCAAGAACCTTATCAACTGGCTTGAGTCCGTGGGCGTGAAATTCGGTCAGAACCTCAACGCCCAGACAGGCGTCGACATGACCATCTACAACATCAACAATGTGCCGGTGGCGCGCGAGAGCGTTCAGGACTCCTGTCTGCTCATTCTCCACGACTGGGCCAACGACCTTCTCCTCCTCCCCGAGGAAATCGATGCCGAGCGTGCCGTAATTCATGAGGAATGGCGCACCACCAATGTGGGTCAGATGCGCATACTCACCGACCTGCTTCCGAAAATTTACCCCAACAACATCTACGGTCACCGTCTGCCCATAGGCACTATGGAAGTGGTTGACAACTTCCCCCATCAGGCACTCCGCGACTATTATGAGAAATGGTATCGCCCCGACCTTCAGGGTATAATCGTGGTAGGCGACATCGACGTGGACCGCATAGAGGGCAAAATCAAGGAAATGTTCTCCGACATAGAGATGCCCGAGAATCCCGCCGAGCGCATCTACTTCCCCGTAGAAGATACCAAAGGCACCATCTATGCCATTGGCCATGACCCCGAGCAGCCCATAGGTATAGCCCAGCTCATGATCAAGAGCGAGGCATTCCCTGATTCGCTCAAGAACACTCCGGCCTACCTCCTCACCAAATTCATGACCCGGATGATCACCTCGATGCTCAACACCCGTCTTGCCGATCTTCAGGCAAAGCCTGACGCACCCTTCGCTCAGGCTGCAGTGATGTACGGCGACTTCCTGCTTGCCCGCACAAAGAGCAGCGTTGACCTGGTGGCCGTGCCCAAAACTCCTCAGGAGATTATTCCGGCTATATCCGCAGTATACCGCGAGGTGCTCCGCGCAAAACGCGGCGGCTTCACCGTGACTGAATACGAGCGTCAGCGCGACGAATATCTGTCGCAGCTCGAAAACGCCTACAACAACCGCAACAAGCGCCAGAGCAATTCCTACGTTCAGGAATACGTTGCCAACTTCCTCTCCAACGAGCCTATTCCTACCGTAGAGGAAGAATTCAAGCTCATGCAGAACATGTCTGGCATGGTGCAGGTGCAGATGCTCAACCAGCTTCTGCCGCAACTCATAACCGACGACAACCGCATTCTTCTCATGCTCCTGCCTGACAACAAGGAAGGCAAATACCCCACCGAGGAGGAAGTAGCCGCCGCTCTCGCCGCTGTTGACGCCGAGACCATCGAGCCCTACAAGGAAGAGGTCAAATCCGAACCTCTGATACCCTCGCTCCCGGCTCCCGGCAAGGTTGTCAAAGAAGAGCACAGCAAGCAGTGGGACGCCACCGTATGGACCCTGAGCAATGGCGCCACCGTAATTGTGAAGTCCACCGAATTCAAGGACAACGAAGTGCTTTTCTCAGCCTACGCCAACAACGGAACCTCGGCCTACGGCTCCGAATATCTGAAATCACTTCTGTTCATGCCTACGGCCCTTGACCGCTACGGACTCGGCACCTACACCCGCACCGACCTCAACAAATATCTCTCAGGCAAACAGGTTACACTCGATCCTTCATTCAACCTCTACAGCCGCACCCTCTCGGGCTTCTCCACCCCCAAAGACCTTCCTACCCTCATGGAGCTGATATACATGGGATTCACCTCTATCAACTTCACCCCCGAAGAATTCGAAGCTCTTCAGAAACGTGAGATTGCCTCCCTCCACAACAAGGAGAACGATCCCCAGTCAGTGTTCCGCAAACGCCTTTATGAAACCCTCTACTCCTCTCCCCGACTCCGCAACCTTGAGGTTGCCGACGTGGAGGGCGCAAGCCGCGAGCAGATTCTCGACATCTGCAAAGCCATGACTTCCAATGCAGGAGAATTTACCTTCACCTTCATAGGCAATGTCAATCCCGATTCTCTCAAGCCCATGGTTGAGCAGTATATTGCTTCGCTCCCCGGCAAGAACGATCCGGCCCTGCGCAAATTCAAGGGCGTTGACAAACAGTTCGAAATGCACCGCGGCGTCATCACCAAGACTTATACCACATCCATGCAGACCCCGCAGACCTGGGCCTATATTGATGCTTCCGGCGAACTTGCCTACAACGGCCGCAACAACTTCATAGCTAGCATGGCTGGCCAAATTCTTTCAAAACGTCTCAACGACATTGTAAGAGAAAAAGAAGGTGCCGTGTATTCAATCGACGCACAGGGCATCCAGTCGCGCAACAATGTTCCCAACAGCCAGCTTCTCACGGCATTCCCCATGAAGCCTGAAATGAAGGAAAAAGTGCTTGGCATAATCAAGGACGAGATGAACAGCCTCACCTCTACCGTAAAGCAGAGCGAACTTGATCCCGTGAAGGAATTCATGATGAAAGAAGCTACCGAAGGAAAAGAACTCAACGGTAGCTGGCTCGGTGCCATAAACGGATGGCTCGCCAACGGCGTGGATACCTTCAACGGCAACCTCGAGACCATCAACTCCGTTACCGTAGACGATATCCAGAACTGGGCAAAACAGTTCCTCGGCCAGGGCAACTACATCACCGTAATCCTTGACCCCGCAGAATAAACACGATAAGCAATCTAAAAAAGTCGCCGCAGGCAACCGCTTGCGGCGACTTTTTTATAGGCTGTTGCCTCGCATTGGCAGGAAAATAGTAAATTTGTGAATTCTCACAACTTATATCATTATATCAGGCCAGATAAACAATGAAGAAACTTCTGTCACTTCCATCTAATCTTGTAAACTGCATATCCGACATCGTTCCGCAATGGTCGGAGGAATCATGGTTCTGCACGAGCGATCCCGCCGACAGCCGTCTGGGTTCCGGTGCCGGCACCGCGTGGCTTCTCGACCGCTATGAACAGTCGGGCGCCCAGGACTCCTCCAACAAAAAAATCATAATCCATGCCGGCGGCCAAAGCCGCCGCCTCCCCGCCTACGCCCCCATAGGAAAAGTGTTCACACCGATTCCCGTAATGCGCTGGGCCGTGGGCGAGAAAATTGACCAGACTCTGCTGGACCTACAGATGCCTCTCTATGAAAAAATCATGCTTCAGGCGCCCGAAAAGCTCAATACGCTCATAGCGAGCGGCGACGTATGCATCCGCGCCAACTCCCGTCTGCCTCAGATACCTGCCGATGCCGATGTGGTCTGCTACGGCATGTGGGTGGACACCACCCTCGCCTCCCACCACGGAGTGTTCATGAACCCGATTGAATCGCCTGAGGAGCTCGACTTCATGCTGCAGAAGCCCTCACCGGCCCGGCTGGCAGAGCTCTCCCAGACACATCTCTTCCTAATGGATATAGGCCTGTGGCTGCTCAGCGACAAGGCTCTCGAACTGCTTCGCCGCCGCTCGCATAACCCCGATGGCTCCTACAGGTTCTACGATCTTTATTCGGAATTCGGATGCGCACTCGGCAAGAACCCGTCGGCCGACGACGAAGAAATCAACCGACTGAAAGTGGTAATCACTCCGCTTTCCGACGGTGAATTCTACCACTTCGGCACATCGCGCGAACTCCTTTCGTCGACACTCGCCCTGCAGAACCTCGTGGCCGACCAGAGGCTCGTGTTCCACCGCAGCACAAAGCCGGGCCGCGCCCAGTATATACAGAACTGCATGGTTGACAGTTCCCGCCTTACCGCAGCCAACACCAACATCTGGATTGAAAATGCCTGCGTGGGTCCCAAATGGCTTCTGCGCTCAAACCACATAATCACCGGCGTTCCCCGCAACGACTGGCAGATAGACCTGCCTGACAGCGTGTGCGTGGACATGGTACCCGTGGGGGAAAAAGGCTGGGCCATCCGTCCCTATGGCTACGATGACGCCATGAGAGGTTCCACCTCGGCAGACACCACCCTCTGGATGGGAAAACCGGTCACGGAATGGTGCCGTGAGCATGGCGTGACCATGCCTGAGGCCGATCTTCAGTCGGCACCCATCTTCCCGGTTATAACCAATCCGGACGACGCTGAATGCATTATCAACTGGATGGTTTCAGACGCTTCCGACACGCGGGCCCGCGAGCTGTGGATGAATGCCGAAAAACTGTCGGCCGACATGCTCCTTGACAACGCCAACCTGCGCAGAGCTCAGGAGCAGAGAATCGAGTTCCAGCGCAACAACATCTCGCTGCTCGGCCGCAATTATAACCGGAGTGTGTTCTATCAGCTCGACCTGGACCATCTCGCCACTCTCATGCAACGCGAAAATGTACCTGCTCCTGCGCCGGTCGACGGCAATGCGCCCGTGGAATTCCAGATACGCAACGCCATACTACGCGGTCGCCTGCTTGACGACAAATCCGAGAGCGAACGCGCGTTCCGCACCCTCCGCGACGCCATTCTGGAAACGGCACAGAGCAAACCGGTGCTTCCCACCACCGACGTTTATTCCGACCAGATTGTATGGGGCCGCAGCCCGGTGAGAATCGACGTGGCCGGCGGATGGACCGATACTCCCCCCTACTCGCTTTTCAACGGCGGCAAAGTGGTGAATCTGGCTGTGGAACTCAACGGACAGCCACCGCTTCAGGTATTCGTGAAACCCGCGCCGCACCGTCAGATAATACTGCGCTCCATCGACCTCGGTGCGTCGGAGACAATCGACGACTACGAGACACTGCTTGATTTCAAGCGCGTGAACTCCCCGTTCTCAATTCCCAAAGCGGCCCTCGCGCTCTGCGGCTTCGCTCCGGGTTTCTGCGAGAAAAATTACCGCACACTCCGCCAGCAGCTCGACGACTTCGGCTTCGGCATTGAAATAACCCTTCTCTCGGCCGTTCCGGCCGGCTCAGGTCTGGGCACAAGCTCCATTCTGGCAGCGACGGTGCTCGGCGCGCTCAACGACTTCTGTCGCCTCGGATGGGGAGAAAGCGAGATAGGAACACGCACGCTTGTGCTTGAGCAGCTCCTTACCTCGGGAGGAGGATGGCAGGATCAGTACGGCGGTCTTCTCGGAGGCGTCAAGCTCTTTGAGACCTCAACCGGCATCCTGCAGCAACCTTCGGTCAACTGGCTCACCGGCGCGCTTTTCGCCGACCCGGAATTCGCTCCGTGTCATCTCCTCTACTATACCGGCGTGACGCGCACTGCCAAGCATATCCTTCAGGAGATCGTGCAGCGGATGTTCCTCAACTCGGGTTCCACACTCACGCTCCTCGGCGAGATGAAGGAACACGCCATTGACACAGCAGCTGCAATCCAGCGCCGCGATTTCACAGCCTACGGAAAAGCTGTGGCCAAGACCTGGATCCAGAATCAGAAACTTGACAGCGGCACCAATCCCGATTCCGTAAAGAGAATAATAAAACTGGTGGAAGATTACACCTTAGGACTGAAACTTCCCGGCGCCGGTGGCGGCGGATTCCTGTATATGGTTGCAAAGGATACCGACGCTGCTTCACGCATCCGCCGCATCCTGCAGGAAAATACGCCTAATCCGCGTGCGCGAATGGTGGAGATAAGCCTTTGCCGCAAAGGACTCCAGATTTCCCGCTCATAACTTATTATTTAACTCCTACAACAACAAAAGGCGGAGCATTCAAATTTGAATGCTCCGTCTGATTTTTCTGGAGAGACAGCGCTGTAAACTATTATTATGACGCTGCCTTCTCAGCTGAGCGGATTCTTTGGCTTGGTGGCCTGGAATTCCTTCAGATACTCCGGCACACAATATGCGATATCAAGGAAATCGCGGTCGCGATAAGCCTTTTCAGCCAGAGGCATCATATCCACGGCCAGCGGCGCCACATCATCCACGAACACCACACCGGGGGTGCGCACCACGTCTTTGATCTTGTTGCTTCCATCGCCCATCACAAGCAGACGTCCCGGAGCAGCCTCGGCTGCTGCCCGGTCAAGACTGTCGGGCTCTACAATAAGCGGATGGGGAGCCTCGACGGTCTGGAGCGCCATGTCATAAACAGCGGTATATACCTCCATTCGGCGCGCATCGATCATGGGCATGAATCTGTCGTCAGGCTCGATATCGAAATTGAACATGGTGTGAACCGCCATTATCTTCAGGGTATCGACCCCTATAAGAGGAATATCCAGAGCGAAAGCCAGCCCCTTGGCCTCGGAAAGGCCTATGCGAAGACCGGTATAGCTGCCGGGGCCCATGGACACGGCCACAGCCTCGAGTTTCATCTCGTGGTCGCGCACCCAATCAAGGCAACCTTTAATATAGCCACTCAGCAAAGCGGCATGATTACGCCCCTTGAAATCCTCAAAATGGCAAAGGACCGCACCCTCGGCCGTCAGGGCCACGGAGCAGACTGATGTTGAAGTATCGATATTCAGAATTAAAGCCATGATTCAAAAATTTGAGGCAAAGTTAGATATTTTTCCCCTGCAATTAGTAAATTTGTAAAAAATACATAATAGAATGTTGCTATCCATGACTGGATTCGGCAAGTCAGTTGTCGAACTTCCCACAAAGAAAATTACCGTAGAAATCAAATCGCTTAACAGCAAGCAGCTTGACCTTTCGGTGCGTGTACCGTCGGTTCTGCGCGAAAAGGAGATGGAACTTCGCAACACCGTAAGCCGCAGGGTGCTTCGCGGAAAAGTGGAAATGAATGTCTATGTAGAAAGCATTACCGGAGAAACGGCCGTGCAGTTCAACATAAACCTTATGGAAGCCTACAAGAAGCAGATTGAAAACATGGCTTCGACGCTTGACATCAGTCTGCCCTCCGACTGGTATTCCGTTCTCTTCCGCTTCCCCGACGTGACCAAATCCGACGCTCCCGCCGACACCGACTCGGCCGAACTCGACGCCTGCACAACCGCCACCAACCGCGCGCTCGACGCCCTGATGGAATACCGTGCCGCCGAAGGCGCCAAGCTGGAGGAATTCTTCGCAGTAAGAATAGACCGCATACGCAATCTACTCTCTCTCATCCCGCGCTACGAAAGCGAACGCGTGGAGAAAATCCGCTCACGCATCATCGACAATCTCTCGCAGCTTCCGCAGGTTGAATACGACCGCGCCCGTCTGGAGCAGGAGATGATATTCTATATCGAGAAACTCGACATCAACGAGGAAAAGCAGCGTCTGTCGCAGCATCTCAATTACTTTATGGAGACCATAGCCACCGAACCGGGCCAGGGCAAGAAACTCGGGTTCATAAGTCAGGAGATGGGACGCGAGATAAATACTCTCGGCTCCAAGAGCAACCACGCTGAAATGCAGAAAATCGTGGTGAAGATGAAAGACGAACTCGAACAGATAAAAGAGCAAGTGCTTAACGTACTCTAAAATCCATATACCGCATGACACCTTCACAGGGAAAAATCATAATCATCTCCGCCCCTTCCGGCTGCGGAAAATCCACCATCATCAAGGCCATAATGGACCGTGGTAACGTTGATATGAAATTCTCCGTCTCGGCCACCAACCGGCAGCCCCGCGAGGGCGAGACCGATGGCGTGCACTACCACTTCCTTTCTGACAGCGAGTTCCGCGACGCGATAGCCAACAACGCTTTCGTGGAATACGAAGAAGTATATCCCGGCCGCTTCTACGGCACACTCAAAGAGGAAGTGGAAAACCGGTGCGCTCGCGGAGAGAATGTGGTTCTCGACATTGACGTGAAAGGCGGCGTAAGAGTAAAGGAAATGTATGGCGACCGCGCCAAAAGCATCTTCATCATGCCCCCTTCGGTAAAGGAGCTGCGCCGCCGGCTCGAATCGCGCGGCACAGACACCAAGGAAGCTATCGACGAGCGCGTGGGTAAGGCCGAATTCGAACTCACATTCGCTCCGCGCTACGACACCACCGTGATCAACGACAATCTTGAAGAAGCCGTTGACAACGCTGAGCGTGAAATTCTGGAATTCACATCCCCGAAGGCCTGAAACTTGCGCCCCCAACGATTATGGATGGAAATGAGCGAAAGCGCCATATAGGTTTCTACGGAGGCTCGTTCAATCCTGTGCACACAGGCCATCTGATTCTGGCCGACTACATGGCCCAGTTTGCAGGACTGGATGAGGTATGGCTGTCGGTGAGCCCGCTAAACCCGCTGAAAGCCGGAGAAGAGCGACCGGTGGACGACGATGACCGTCTGGCGATGCTGCGCCTCGCAATCGGTGATAACCCACTGTTGAAAATCAGCACCATCGAACTTTCGATGCCTCTGCCTACCTACACCATCAACACTCTCCGTGAAATCAGCCGCCTCCACCCCGACGCGAAATTCTCTCTGATAATAGGGAGCGACAACTGGAAACTGTTCGACCGCTGGAAATTCCCCGAAGAAATCATAGAACGCTTCTCCCCTATCATATATCCACGCCCCGGCTACGAAGTGGATGCCCGAACGCTTCCACAAGGCGTGACACTGCTTGAAAAAGCCCCGCTTCTTGACATCTCAAGCACATTCATAAGGCAGGCCATAGCGTCGGGACACAACATGGAGTATTTTGTGACCTCCCGGGTCTGGAATTATATAGTGAAGCACTCTCTATACATGAAATAAAACTATACCTTCATGAACAATACCGATAAGCTTAGCCCCAATTCACTTGCACTCATAGCCCTCTGCAACGAATATTGCGCCGCTGTAGAGAACTCGGCCGAAGCCGACTCACGTAGCTTCACCGACACCATGCTGCGTCTGCTTCCCCGCATTTACATCTCAGCCTCCGACCTTTCCGCCGACAACATGGAAGAGGCCATGGGCCTTGACTCCGCGCTTGATGAAAACCATTACGACGAAGTGAGAAACGCCATGGCCGCACTGATGGGAGAGAACGACACATATCTGGAAGTATTCGAGGAGGATATGAAATATTCCGACACCCCGATAGCCGCCTCGGTCTCAGAAGGTCTGGCCGACCTGTTTCAGGTGTTCTACAACTTCATAGAATCGGTAAAGGATGCGCCATCATATCTTGTGACGGCCGCTCTCGCCTCGCTCAAATACGACTTTGAGAACTATTGGAGCGCGACACTGTGTAACGTGATGCGCCCGCTCAATCATATAAAATACAATTCACCCGACAATCAATACGATGATGACTACCAAGACTAATCCGGTGTCGGCCCGCGTAGCCGACCTTATGGCTTTCCTTGATGCCTCTGTGGTAAATTTCCTTGCGGCCGATGAAATCTGCCGCCGCCTTGAAGCCGCCTCTTTCCGGAGGCTTGACGCAGCCGACAGCTGGGGCCTGCAACCCGGCGGCAAATACTTCACAGTGAAGAACAATTCCGCGGTAATGGCATGGAGAATGCCCTCGGCAACAGGTAAGTCAGCCATTCCGGCCTGCCACATAATCTCGGCACACAGTGACAGCCCAGGTTTCCGCATCAAGCCAAAAGCCGCCATACGCACGGAAGGCGGTGTGGTGAAACTCAACACGGAGGTTTACGGTGGCCCGATTCTATACACATGGTTCGACCGCCCGTTGTCAATCGCCGGAAGGGTGATACTTGACAGCGGCAACGTGCTTGAGCCGGAAATCCGCACAGTGTGCATCCGCCGCCCGCTCCTCACCATTCCCCATCTCGCCATTCACTTCAACCGTCAGGTGAACGAAGGCAATCCGCTTTCCAAACAGAAAGACATGCTGCCGGTGATAGGCGTGGTAAACGATGCTCTTGAAGCCGACAATCTGCTGATAAATCTCGTAGCCGGGGAACTCGGTGTGCCAGCCGAAAAGATTCTCGACTTCGACCTCTCGCTTTTCGATACCACCCCCGCCTGCACTCTGGGGCTTCACAACGAATATATAACCTCCGGCCGCATCGACGACCTCAGCATGGCCCATGCGGCCATATCAGCGCTTATCGATGCTCCCGAAGAAAGCGCCGACATTCGCGTGGCTGCTATATTCGACAATGAGGAGACCGGCAGCGGCACCAAGCAGGGCGCGGCATCCCCTCTGCTCATGGACACACTGCGCCGCATATTCTCCATTCAGGGACACAGCGAGGAGGACTATCTGAGAAGCGTTGCGCGCAGCTTCATGATCTCCGCCGACAACGCCCACGGACTGCATCCCAATTATCCTGAGAAGCAGGATCCCACAAGCCATCCCCTGCTCGGTCACGGCCCGGTGATAAAGATAAACGCCAACTGCAAATACATGACGGATGCCGAAAGCGCCGCCATCTATGCCGGAATCTGCAAGAAGGCAGGCGTACCGGTACAGTATTTCGTGAACCACAGCGATGTGGCTGGAGGCTCGACTCTCGGCAACATCCTCACCTCGCAGATAAACCTGCGCGGAGTCGACATGGGAGCCGCTCTCTGGGCCATGCATTCGGTGCGCGAAACCGCTTCGACCGCCGATGTTGACTATATCATTGACTCCTTTATAGAATTCTTCCGTCTGTAAAGCGCCGGACATCCAAAACCGGATTCAGCCTTATACAAAAACATCAGGCCGCGCCACAGAGCATCAAGCTCAGGTGGCGCGACCCGTTTTTATAAGAATCTAAGATCAGATTACTTGGCTATAGCGCAATTCTTGCACTTCTCGGCGATTTCGGTGAAGAAATCATTGCCCTTGTCATCAACGAGGATGAATGCGGGGAAGTTCTCGACCTCAATCTTCCAGATGGCTTCCATGCCGAGTTCGGGATACTCGAGAAGCTCAACCTTCTTGATAGAATTCTGCGCGAGAATGGCAGCAGGGCCGCCTATCGAGCCGAGATAGAAACCTCCGTGCTTGTGGCAGGCGTCGGTCACCTGCTTGCTGCGATTGCCCTTCGCAATCATTATCATGGATCCGCCGGCAGCCTGGAACTGGTCAACGTAGGGGTCCATACGTCCTGCCGTCGTCGGGCCGAAGGAGCCTGAAGGCATTCCCTCAGGGGTCTTTGCGGGACCGGCATAATAGATGGGATGGTCCTTGAGATACTGGGGCATCGGCTCGCCGCGGTCAAGACGCTCCTTGATTTTTGCATGAGCTATGTCGCGGCCCACAATAATGGTACCGTTGAGCGACAGACGGGTGGAGACGGGGTATTTGGTGAGCTCGGCAAGCACTTCGTTCATGGGACGGTTGAGATCGATTGTCACAACATCGCCCTCGCCTTCCTTGCGGTATTCCTCGGGGATGAGCTCGCCGGGGTTTGCATCGAGTTTCTCAATCCACAGACCCTGGGCATTGATTTTAGCCTTCACATTACGGTCGGCAGAGCAGGATACGCCGAGACCTACGGGGCATGAAGCGCCGTGACGGGGAAGACGGATCACACGGATATCGTGGGCGAAGTATTTGCCGCCGAACTGGGCGCCGAGACCGATTTTGCGGGTTTCCTCGAGGAGCTGTTTCTCAAGCTCGACATCGCGGAAGGCGTGACCGAGTTCGTTGCCTTCGGTGGGAAGATTGTCATAGTATTTCACCGATGCCTTCTTTACGGTGGCGAGGTTCATCTCGGCTGAGGTGCCTCCGATCACGAATGCGATGTGATAGGGAGGACAAGCAGCCGTGCCGAGAGTCTTCATCTTCTCCACGAGGAAAGGCACGAGAGTCTTGGGATTGATAAGAGCCTTGGTCTCCTGATAGAGATAGGTCTTGTTGGCAGAACCGCCGCCCTTAGCCACGAAAAGGAACTTGTATTCGTTTCCGTCAACCGCATGGAGGTCAATCTGTGCGGGAAGATTGCAGCCGGTATTCACCTCGTCATACATATTCAGAGGTGCGTTCTGCGAGTAGCGGAGATTGTTTTCGGTATAGGTGTCGTAGACGCCCTTTGAAAGGCGTTCTTCATCGCCACCGCCGGTATATACGTTCTGGCCTTTGTTACCGTGGATGATTGCCGTACCGGTGTCCTGGCAGAAAGGAAGCTGGCCCTTTGCAGCCACCTCGGCGTTGCGAAGCATGGTCAGAGCCACAAACTTATCGTTCTGGCTTGCCTCGGGGTCCTTGAGAATCTTGGCCACAAGCTCATTGTGCTCACGGCGCAGCATGAAGGCATTGTCGTGTGTGGCCTGACGGGCAAGAACGGTAAGCGCCTCGGGGTCGACGACGAGCATCTCGTGTCCGGCCCAGTTTTCAACTTTCACATAGTCCGATGTCAGAAGATAGTATTCCGTGGTGTCCGGCGACATAGGAAACATCTTCTGATACTTAAACGGTTTAGTAGCCATATCGATTCAGGTATTTGAGTGTTATAGATTTGAATAATCTGTTGATGCAAATATAGGAATTATGATTTATGCAAATTTAGAAATTTATGCGTGTTAAAACAAACAATAATACCGGGGCGTAAGTTATATTTTAAAAATTCCTGTTATGCGAAAACTTTTACTTGGCCTCCTGGCCGTAACCGCAGTGGTGCTTGCCGGCTGCGACGAGACAAAAAAACTTGCCGGAGAAGTAGCCGGAACCTGGACATCCAATCCCACAGCATTCATGGCCGACGACGGAAGCACGGCAACCGCTATTGAAAATATAGTATTCGAACGCGATTCGACCTCCAAGGGAGGCATGGTGATTATCACCTCGCTAATTTCATCTACCGGATCTTTCTCCGGAAGCGCCACCATAATGAGCCCGTTCAGTATTTCGGCAGCCGCCAAGTCATACATCTCGGGACACTGGACCGCCGTGGACGACGACGAACTGCTGCTGGCACTCGACCCCGCCACAATGACGGTGGAGGTTGATCCCGATGCCGTGGTGATAACTTCCGACCCCGGTTTCAGTCCGGGAACCATCCCGACAGACTCTATCCGCCCGCAGATTGCCGGCGCCATGAAGGCAACACTGACCCACACCCTCCTACAGCACTATCTGAGCTATCAGAAGCTCGACGATGTGAAAGTGAAGGGCACCACACTTCAGTTTGAAGTGAAGGATGAGAAGCACATACTTAACCGACAGGGACCCTCAAAATAACCCTACCCCACTTACAGCTCCACACCGAGCTGATTGAATCTGTCGAAATCGGGCTCCTTGAGGCCGCAATCCTTAAGGGGCACGGCTTCGTTATGGTCTGTGAGATAGAACATGCCTGCAGGCGTGTAATCAAAAGAGGCCACGGAGCGTTTCGTGTCATGACCGGGCCAACGGATTCCTGCGATATCAAGAGCCGTATGGAAAAACGACACACTTGTGGCAACCGGCTTTTCACGGTTTTGCCTCAGGGCCGTGATGCGTCCCGGCAGAGCGTCATCATAGCCTTCCGAGGTCCACACTAAAAACGGGACATGCAGCTGGTAGTAGCTCGGAACCGGCGAGGCATGAAGAAAGAGGTCGCGGTCGTCGTCGAAAAGGTCCTCGCCGTGATCGCTAGTGTACATCAGGGCAGAAATTCCCGTGCGGGTCTTCAGAAGGTTGATAATCCCGGCAAGAAAATCGGAAGTGTAGGCTATCGAGTTGTCGTAAGCGTTGACCAGCTCCTTCTTGCAGGAGCGGTCGACCTTGAGCGGAGAATCGGGAAGATACATAGCTGCGGATTCGGGATAGCGGTCATCGTATGAGAAATGCGAGCCGTAGCTGTGAATGACCACCAGCTGCTTCTTCGGATTGGACTGCAGGATTGCGGCAAGAGGTTCGAGGGTCATTTCATCGAAATGGGCCTCAGCATCAGCCGTATTCAGATTATCCTTGAGAAACATCACCGTATCGGCTTCCTCGCCCATGAAATCAATGAAAGAATGATTGCGCCGCTGATTTGATATGAACGCGGTTGAAAAGCCAGCCTCGCGGAATGCCGAAAGGATTCCGCGGGTTGAGTAGATACTGTCGTTGAATGTGGAGGCGTCCACAGGCGAGAGCAGCATGGGGACGCTCTTGTGGGTGGTGTTGGACTGGCTTATGGCACGCTTGAAAAACACCAGTGCCGAATCGGATGCCAGCGGCATATTGGTGTGACGGTCATAGCCCGCGAGCTGCCAGTTTTCGGCACGCGAGGTCTCTCCTATCACTATCACGTAGAGCTCGCTGAGTCCTTCAGGATGCGTGGGGACAGAGCCGAAGGTATAGGAAGCCGTATTCTCTTTGAATTGCGATGTGAGAACCGTACGCTCTATCGCCAGGCAGATATTGTAGCCGACATTGAGCGGATAAATATCCGTAACCGGATGAAACGGACGAGCGCTGAAGAAAGACGCCATATAGCATATAAGGCCTATACAGATGGCCACAAGACTTCCCAGACGGTTAAAACCAAGCGCTTTCTTTGACAGCCGCAGGCCTTTTGAAACGGCCACACCTGAAAGTATGAGCGGGGGGAGATACACCGCCAGTACAATCATTATGGCCGGCAGCATGGAGCGGAGCAATTCGGAAGCCTCGCCATAATTAGTGGTCACAACATTCAGCAGCATATCCACGGCCAGCACAGAACGGCCGTATATATAGATGAGAACGACCTGGAACGCTGCGAAAAAATCCAGAATCACCATCCACAGGCCCGCTTTTCCCGTGTTTCGGGTAAGCGACATAAGCAACCAATATATGCCCGCGGACAACACTATATTGGTAATGCGCTGAATTACGCTCATTCCCTCGGTAACAGAAAGACAGATATTTGGTATCAGGCAGCCTATTACCGTCCATAGGATAATAACCGGAAGCAGATACTTCGAAAGATTTGAATTGTTTCCCATTTTGAAATACACCATTAATCTGATTCTCACATCAGAAAGCTTCGTTTATACTGAATATGAAGGCTGTCTCCCCCCGGCCTACACCGAAGTCGACCCTTACGTTTGTCCGGCTCTTGAATTCCCACCGGTAGCCTATGCCGGCATTGGGCAATATGTGGCGGAAACGCATGGCCGAAAAACGCGGAAAGACAGTGCCCGCACCGGCCCACACAGCAAGACCGTTGCGCCGGTACACCTGCTGACGGAGCTCGAATGTGATATCCATCTCTCCTTTATCGCGGAAACGCCCTTCGTAATAACCACGCATAGTACTGCTGCCACCAAATGTGGACAGCTGGCTCCAGGGCACATCGCCGTAGCTTAATCTGGCATGATACGCTCCGGCCAGAACCCCACCCTTCCACACTCCGCGGTAAAACCGCAGGCTTAGTTCGGAGTAGCCGAAATCTTTTGGCATATTTCCTGCAAAGGAAGGAAAATAACGCTGTTCCAAAGCGCAATAAAATCCAGACGTCGCCGCCGTGAGATTATCGCGCGAGTCATACTGGACTCTGAAGCCGATACCGGCATTGGTGCAGTTGAGCTTCTCGCCATTCCACCGATAAAGATTATCAGGGGTGATATCCTTTGCCACCGACCGCTGGAATTCTGCCGCAGGGCCCATGTAGAATGCCCGGCCTATCCTGAAAAGATAGTCAACGCTCGCCCGCAGATAAAGCTCGCGGTAGTCGGTATAATCCGATGCCTCTGAACCGGCGGCATATCCTATACCCCAGAAATGGCGCGGGAAGGAATAGAAATACACATTATAATCCAGTCTTTGCTTGTCCTGCGGAAATATATGGTCACCACGCACTCCTATAAGCCAGAACCCCACGGTGGATATATCCCCGTAGAGCGACACATTGGATGGCGTAGTGAGACTGTCGGCGATATTTTTACGGTAAAAACCGGCAGCCACAAGTCCGAGGCCAAGTTTGGTATCTGAAGAATAATGTGGGCCTCCTATCACGCTGAAGTCAAACCGCTTGTGACGTTTCTCAGTGTTCGATTCCTTGAAATATGCCTTTATTTTTTCTATGAAACCGTGTGTTTCACCGTACGTAGAGTCATTGGCCTGCGCCACGTGGACGCTGTCACCAGTCAATGCCCTCCCCTCCGATAACTTCACGCCGGTCACACCCATACCCTTTACAGGCATAGAAAACGAAACCAGGAATAATACCAATGCTGCTATTTTTTTTAAAGGCATAACTACGAAAGGAAATCCACGACCTTCGGCCCCGGAACAGTCTGAAAACGACTGCAAATATATTTATTCCCATAACAATCTACAAGCATGCGACATAGCCCTGATTGCCGGTCATCGCCCGCGGATTCGCGTAACTTGAGAGACGTATTTACTTTTAGCGAAATTTATTTTCTGCTTCATGAGAGAGTAACTATTCAGCGGACACGCTACGGCG
>LUJP01000005.1 GCA_001689535.1 Bacteroidales bacterium M5 | reverse complement strand
TTAGACGAAACCGTTCAGAATTTAAAATATGAAAGCAACAAATCCACAGCTCGAAAGCCACCCTTGGGAACCGTTTATCCCAGAAAATGCCAGAATATTGATCATGGGAACGTTCCCCCCGAAGTCGGGAAGATGGAGCATGGATTTTTATTACCCCAATTACATAAATGACTTCTGGCGCATAATGGGACTGCTGTTTTATGACGATCCATTGAAATTTGTCGATATCGCCCACAAGACCTTCCGGCTGCCGGAGATAAAGCAGTTGCTGTGTGAGCGCGGAATAGCCATGAATGATACCGGAGCTACCGTAAGAAGGCTTCGCGACAATGCTTCCGACAAGTATCTTGAAATCGTGGAACCCGTCAACCTCACAGCACTGCTGCAGAAAATGCCGCTGTGCCACACCGTGGCCACCACCGGCGAGAAAGCTGCCGGAGTCATCGCCTCGCTCACGTCCACTGAGGTGCCCCGAATGGGAGAGATGACAATGGCTGCCGACGGTCTCGAAATCTGGCGCATGCCTTCCACCTCACGCGCCTACCCCATGAAACTCGAGAAGAAAGCCGAATTCTACGCCCGCATGTTCCGCAAAGCCGGTATCCTGTGACAAGTATATATGCAACCAATGCTTATATTTGCATACATAAACCCTTACAATCATGAGAAAGGTATCACTCTCCATTGTATGCATTATTTATTCATTGATTTGCAGCGCCCAGTCTATAGATGAGCGTATTGCCAACGCAATGAACACAAGCGACTGGTTCGCTCTTGACTCGATTTATAACGCAGCGCCCAAAGACTCCATCAACCCTTTCCTTGAAGTATTTTCGCGCGGACTCATCGGCAACCGGCTTAATCGACCGGATATGTCGATTCCGGCTTTTGAAGACCTGCTCAATAATTATTCCACCGGTCTTGACTTGAGCAACCTGCTCAAGTCTGCCGTGATGCTTTCAATGGATTACGGTAAAACGGGCGACAATGCCAAGGCTGCCTCGGTATTGACATCCGTGCTTGACGCTACCCGACAATATCTTGACTCGGCAGCCATTGACGGCCTGCAACTTTACATTGACAGATATTCCGCCTTTGCTCCATATCAGCCCTACTCCATTTCCATAGAAGTAACCGGGGGGATTGTGCCTTTCCGGATCACACCCGTAGGCAAACCGGAAAAAGGATCGGTGCTGATGACACTTGACAGCACTTCCATCAACGGACTTGATGCAGACATAGTTTTCGACACAGGTGCAGGCGTCAACATCATTTCAGATTCTTTGGCGCGGAAGTTCGGTCTTATACCTCTCGAGGCATACAACTATGTGATGGGAATAGGCAAACAGCGGACACAATATGCGATTGCCAGAGAAATCAAGCTGGGAAATATCACTGTCAGGGATGTACCTTTTGTCATTGTTGACTTCAAGGTTGACAATGAAGAAGCAGACCGATACATGAACTGTCTGAATATTGTTGTCGGCAGTGAACTTATGTTGCAACTTAACGATCTGACGCTTGATTTCATCAAACGGGAAATCACCGTTGCGAAAGCCGCTCCCCGAAAAAGCCAGACCCCGCCAAACATGTGCTTCTCGCCATCAATGAATCTTATCACCCGGGGCACAGCACATGACAACCCTATGTGGATTTGCATCGACACAGGCGATTCCTCCTTTGGCTCGCTTAACGGAGAGTTTCTGGAAAGAAATAAGGATTACGTTCTGACACATGCCAGACCAGATACCGTACGTATGGCAGGCATCGGTGGTGTACATATTTCGGAATGTTATACTCTCCCCGACGTCAGCATCAGCTTAGGAGGCAATACGGTGACAGTTCCGGAGATTACCGTTAATACGGGAACCAATCCTCTTGCCGCCAGCTATGAATGCAACCTTGGATTAAAATCGCTGATGCAATTCGGCAGAATTCAGTTCAATATGGTGGATTTCACAATCACCACTTATCCCGTTGAAATATCTGAATGCCTGCCTACGTCGCATAAAGTCCATCCGTTCAAATATACAGGCAATAATAAAACCTCGTTTCTGCAGACGTTAGGCCTCGTGACACTTTCGGTAGCCAACGGACTTTTCAATACAAACGCCCCTGCCGCTCCCGACCTATAATCTTCCTGAAACTCCGCACCGGAAGGTCGGTATCTTCGCCGCCTGAAAACATCGACGGCCGGAGGCCGACGCTCCCAGGAGGCTTCGCATGGAAGTGAGTTGTAAAACTTTAATTACCGTTCGGATTGTAGGGATGCACGCTCGTGCATCCGCTAATAATCAGCATTTTGTAGGCGGCTGCTCTATGGAGCAGCCCTACCGTTAGGTGTTTTTACAACACAGTGTCATTGCTCATTGTATTAAAAAAGCAGAATTTAAAAAGCAGGCGTCCTGCAAGCGGCTGTTGCCGCATGCAGGACGCACTTTATAAGATATTTCCGAGGGGGGGGGGGAATCAGGCTTTCACGCGGCTGATGTAGCTGCCGTCGCGGGTATCGATTTCGATAGAGTCGCCTTCATTCACGAACAGCGGAACACGTACCTCGGCGCCAGTCTCTACAGTGGCGGGCTTGAGGGTGTTGGTGGCTGTATCGCCTTTGATACCGGGCTCGGTATATGTGATCTTGAGCACAGTCTTGATAGGCATTTCAGCGAAAAGAACGGTATCAGTCGATGCATCGCTCACAACCTCCACGGTGTCGCCTTCTTTCATGAAGTCGGAACCGGTAACGAGCTCCTTGTTGATGGGAATCTGCTCGTAGGTCTCGTTGTTCATGAAGATATCATCGCCACCGTCGGCGTAAAGATACTGATAGGGGCGGCGCTCCACTCTCACGTCCTCGAGTTTCTCGCCAATGTTGAAGCGGCGTTCGAGAACTCGGCCGTCAACCACGTCCTTAAGCTTTGTGCGCATGAAAGTATTGCCTTTGCCGGGCTTTACGTGGAGGAATTCCACGCAGAAATAAAGACGGCCGTCCATGCGGATGCAGGTGCCGTTCTTGATGTCTTGAGCGTTAATCATAAATTACTTGTGATTGAATTTTGCCGCAAAGGTACACATTTTTCTTGTAACGGCAACACTCTCTGTAATATGATTTTTATCACGGAAATATTTCATATAAAGGATTATCATTGTAACTTTGCACACCGATGCGGCAGGGGTCAGTCCATTCGCCGTCAATCAGATTACACAATATAATATAAGTTTCCCCAGATGATTTTTGATTTCATTACCGCAGGAATCTTCGATGCCGCCACGCTTTTCCAGTGGGTGGTTGACAACGCGAGTTACCTGCTTATATTCGTGCTAATGACAGTAGAAAGCTCGTTTGTCCCCTTCCCTTCCGAAGTGGTGGTTCCTCCGGCCGCATATCTCGCCTGCACCAAAGGCGACATGAATGTGTTTGCGGTGGTTCTCGTGGCCACGGCCGGCGCGCTCTGCGGAGCACTCATCAACTATTTCCTCTCGCTCTGGATAGGACGTCCGCTCGTGTACAGCTTTGCCGACTCACGCCTGGGGCATGCCCTGCTCATCAACCGCGAGAAAGTGGACAAAGCCGAGAAATACTTCGATTCCCATGGTGCCATATCCACCTTTTTAGGCCGTCTTATTCCGGCTGTGCGCCAGCTGATTTCCATTCCCGCCGGCCTCGCCCGCATGAATCTCGGCGTGTTCTGCATCTTCACCGCTCTCGGAGCCGGAATCTGGAACGCCGTGCTCGCCGTGCTCGGATGGTGGCTTGGACGCACCGTGCCGCTTGACGAGCTTTTCAACCAGGTGGAGAAATACAACGACTACCTCACATGGGCTGGAATCGCAATCGGCGTGATATGCCTGGGAGTGATCGTCTACAACCTTCTCCGTCCGCGCCGCGCGCCGAAAAACTAAGACCGCATCAGGCGCTTTCCGCTCCTCATCCAACTGTCATTTCACATTCCACATAGCTCAACACACTTTGACCCGCATGACTATAGTTTCTCCATCTATCCTTTCAGCCGATTTCGCCAATCTCCAGCGCGACATTGAAATGCTTAATGAATCGGAAGCCGAAATGATCCACCTCGACGTAATGGACGGCATTTTCGTGCCAAACATCTCGTTTGGATTTCCGGTAATCAAGGCTGTGGCGCGGTATGCGCGCAAAACTCTCGACGCCCACCTCATGATTGAGGACCCGGGGCGCTACGTGAGCCAGGTGCGCGACTGCGGTGTGGAAATCATGAACGTGCATGTTGAGGCCTGCCGTCATCTCAACCGCGTGGTCCAGCATATACATCAGGCCGGAATGAAAGCGGCCGTAACGCTCAATCCCTCCTCACCGGTGATTCTTCTGGAGGATATCGCGGCCGACCTCGACATGGTGCTTCTCATGTCGGTAAACCCCGGATTCGCCGCCCAGAAGTTCATTCCGGGCACTCTTGATAAAATCACGCGTCTGCGCCAGCTCCTGGACCGCACAGGCTCCAAGGCCCTCATCCAGATTGACGGCGGCATCAACGCCACCACCGGAAAAGAATGCGTGGAACGCGGAGCCGACATACTCGTGGTCGGCAACTATGTGTTCGCCGACCCGGATCCCGCCGCACGCATCAGCCAGTTGCGGCACCTCTGATTCCTCCAGGAATCTCCCCCCCCGAATTACCCAATCACTACACCAACCTCAATGGTTTCATTTGAATCAGACAATTTCGATGCCGACCTGCTCAACGGCAAGTCTACATCCACTCCCATAACTCAGGCGCAGCCCGAACCGGAACCGCGCCCTGAAGCCCCCCGCAGGCAGCCAAAAGCCGCCGTGCGTCCGGAGCCCGCGCCCCAGCCCAAAGCCGCTCCAGCGGCAGCCCGAGCGCCTAAAAAAGACAAAAAGCCACGCTCGGAAAGCAAACCGTGGGCACCATCGGTGCGCGTTGGCGCACTGATAGGTGTTTTCCTCATCCTCGTAGCCGCATATCTTCTCATAACCATGGTTTCGAGCCTCACCAACGGCGTGGCCGATGAAAGTGTGGTTGCCAACAAATCGCTTGCTGAAGTAACCTTCTCCGATTCCCATATAGCCAATACATGCGGTCCATTCGGAGCCTATCTGGCCCATCTGCTGTTCACCCGCTGGATAGGAATGGGCATATTCGTGCTCATATATTATCTGGGAGCGCTCGGCGTGTCGCTCATCGGATTCCATCGGTTCAACTTCTGGCGCCTTACGTTCAACTGCATTACCTCCGCGGTATGCGTCTCAATAATAGTGGGCCTGGCCGCTTACCTCACCGACTCGCTCACCTACTGGGGAGGCTATTTCGGATATTACGTCAACGACTATCTTACCACTCTGGGAGGCTACTGGGCCGCGATTGGCGTCAGCATCTTCCTGGTGGCTGTACTTTGCGTAATTTTCTACGAATTCCTCGCCAAAGTGATCCGCACCATAGCACGCTGGATAAAACATTACCGCTCGGTGATGGCTGCGCGCCATCAGGCTGCCATTGAAGCCCAGCTTCGCGCCGAGAAGCAAAGAGAAGCAGAAAAAGCCGCCGCCCAGGCACAGGCTGCCGCGGAAGCCGCGGAGCGTGAGGCCGAAGCTGCCGAACGACTTGCCGCAGCCACCTCAGCCATGAATCCGGCCGAAAATCCGGGCGAAGCCACCCCTGTCAATACGACCGCTTCATTAAACGCCACCCCGGCTACCGAAGCGGTTCAGGAGCAGCAGCCGTTGAATCCGGCCATGAGTTTCGCAGAGGTCACTTCCGAGACGCTACCACCACGCGCCACTGCCACCGTAGCGGCCACTCCAATGGCCACACCTGTGGAAACGGCACCCCTCGCACCATCAGTCACAGCCCCGATCACACCATCAGCATCCACTCCCGCAGTCAATCCCTCCGTTTCAGCCTTTGAGGAAATTCCCGCAGCCCCGGTAAGCGCCGACGTGGAATCCTCCGATTCCATCTACGAGCAGCCGGGTGAACCCATTGCTGAATTCGACGAGCCGCGTACAGTCTTTGACAACGAACTTGCCGAAACTGAAACGGAACCGATTGAAACCGACAAAGACCCTATAGCCGACCCTCTCGCCGACCTCGCGGCACTGGCCGGTCCGATAATCGCGCCTGAAATTCCCGGGCACGATGATGAAGACGAGTTCCAGGAGCGCTCACATGCCATAGGCACTCCCTACGACCCACATGAAGACCTGTCGCGCTTCCGTATGCCCGAGCTCGACCTTCTCAGAGTCTACGAGCACAAGGAAAACCGCGTTGACATAGCCGAACAGGAGGAGAACAAGGAGCGAATAACACGCGCCCTGCAGAGCTACGGCATAGAGATAGCCCATATTGAAGCTACCGTCGGCGCCACCATCACCCTCTATGAGATTGTGCCTGCGCCGGGCGTCAGAATCGCCAAAATCAAGAAACTCGGCGACGACATGGCCATGAGCCTCCAGGCACTCGGCATCCGTATCATCGCTCCTATCCCCGGAAAGGGTACCATAGGTATGGAAGTACCCAACCGCGAGCCTCAGATAATAGGCATACGCGAGATACTGTCGAGCGACACCTATGTGAACTCCACCGCACATCTTCCCATGGCGATGGGCACAACCATCACCAACGAAGTTTATGTGGCCGACCTCGCCAAGACACCCCACATGCTTGTGGCCGGTGCCACCGGCATGGGTAAGTCGGTTGGTCTGAATTGCATCATAGCATCGCTGCTCTACAAGATGCACCCTTCGGAACTGAAATTCGTTCTCATAGACCCCAAGCAGGTTGAATTCAGCCTCTACAGCTGCATACGCAACCACTATCTGGCCATGCTCCCCGACGAGGAAGACCCCATCATCACGGAGCCTTCGCGCGTGGTGGGCACCCTCAACTCCCTCGTGCAGGAAATGGAAAACCGCTATCTGCTTCTGAAAAAAGCCCAGAAGCGCAACATAGTGGAATACAACGCCAAATTCATAGAGCGCTCCCTCAGCCCTGCCGAAGGCCACCGGTTCATGCCCTATATAGTGGTGATAATCGACGAGTTCGGCGACCTCATGCTCACCGTAGGCAAGGAAATCGAGACACCCGTATCACGTATAGCCGCCAAGGCGCGCGCCGTGGGCATACACATGATTCTCGCCACACAGCGCCCGTCGGTCGACGTGATCACCGGTGTAATTAAGGCCAACTTCCCCGCGCGCATGGCTTTCGCCGTGAGCCAGCCCGAGGACTCGCGAACAATCCTCGGACGCACCGGAGCCGAACAGCTCATAGGACGCGGCGACATGCTCATAAGCATAGGCGGAAAGCTCAATCGCGTGCAGTGTGCGTTTATCGACACCGACGAGGTTGAATCCATCTGCGAGAGCATCTCCGACCAGATCGGCTACCCCACCCCCTACGAGCTTCCGCCCTTCGTCCCGGAAGGTTCCGACGCCACCGGCAACATGGGAGGCATCAGCGACCGCGACCCCCTCTTCGAGGATGCCGCCAGAGCCATAATCGAGTCGGGTACCGGCTCTACATCATATCTCCAGCGCAAATTCACCATAGGCTATCCCCGTGCGGGCAAAATAATGGACCAGCTCGAAATGGCCGGAGTGGTGGGTCCGGCACAAGGCGGAAAACCCCGCAAGGTGCTCATGGACTTCTTCGCCCTCGAATCCATGCTCGGCTAATCCGGCAATGCCGAGTCAACCATCAGCTCCCGCGCAATGTTATAACTTCATGAAACGACTAATTTCAATCCTCTTCGCCGCTCTGGCGGTTCTCACGTTGCCTGCTGCGCTTGCCGCTGCCGACAACGCCGCACGGACTCTTGACGTTGCCGCCCAGCGCTTCTCAAAGGCTCCGTCAGTCAGCGCCGCCTACACTGTCACATCCCCCTCAGGCAACGTGGCCGGCAACATTGTGGTATCGGGACAGCGATTCCGCATATCCTCCCCTGAAATGTCCACGTGGTTCGACGGCAAGACCCAATGGACCTACGTACCTGCCGACCGCGAAGTCACCATAAGCGAGCCCACGCCCGACGAACTGCTTCAGATAAATCCGTTTGAGATCATCAGCTCGTTCCGCACGAACTACAACGCATCAACCGTAAAAAGCGACAAATCCCAGACCGTGATCCGCCTCACCTCGCGCGACCCGAAAGCATCCATCACTCAGGCAGTGCTCACACTCGCCTCCGCCACGCTGCTTCCCTCGCGCATCGAACTCACCGGGCCTTCCGGACACGTAACCATCAACCTCGGAAGCGTGAAAACCGGCAAAGCCATGACCGCGGCCGATTTCCGCTTCAACACCGGCTCCCATCCCGGCGTGAGTGTCAACGATCTGCGCTGACACAGGGCCACTCCATAACATAGAAATCTAAAATCTAAACGCCATAATTCAATGAAAGAAATTACAACCAAATGCCTCATTGTAGGCTCCGGTCCCGCCGGATACACGGCGGCAATATACACCTCGCGTGCCAACCTCTCGCCCGTGCTCTACGAGGGCCATCAGCCCGGCGGACAGCTCACTACCACCACCGAAATCGAGAACTTCCCCGGCTATCCCGAAGGAACTACCGGTCCGGAAATGATGGAAGACCTCCGACGCCAGGCCATGCGCTTCGGCGCCGACGTGCGCGACGGCATCATACGCAAAATCGACCTCTCTTCACGTCCCTTCCGGGCTGAAGCCGATGATGACACCACCATAATAGCCGACACCGTGATAATCTCCACCGGCGCCTCAGCCAAATACCTCGGGCTGCCCGACGAAAAGAAATACATGGGTATGGGCGTGTCGGCCTGCGCCACATGCGACGGTTTCTTCTACCGCAAGAAACGCGTGGCCGTTGTGGGCGGCGGCGACACCGCATGCGAGGAAGCCCTATATCTGAGCAATCTCGCCTCGCAGGTGTTCCTGATTGTGCGCAAAAACTATCTCCGTGCGTCGAAAGTGATGCAGAAGCGAGTGCTTGAGAAACCCAACATCACCGTGCTGTTCAACACCAACACCACCGGTCTCTACGGAGAGGAATTTCTGGAAGGCGCACACCTTGTGGAAAACCTCGGCACTGATATAGAGCAGCACACCGATCTGCCCATCGACGGTTTCTTCCTGGCCATCGGCCACCGTCCCAATACCGATTTCCTCAACGGCCAGCTCGAGCTTGACGAAGCCGGTTATATCAAGACGTTCAACGGCTCCCAGGCCACAAACGTGGAAGGCGTATTCGCCGCCGGCGACGTAGCCGACCCCAGCTACCGCCAGGCCATAACCGCCGCCGGCACCGGATGCCGCGCGGCTCTCGACGCTGAGCGCTTCATCACTGAACACGCCTGATTTCGAAACGAGACTCTACGATACACGGCGGTGTGACGGGCTGAGGCCTGTCACACCGTTTCTTTTATTGGACTTTCCGTCCGGAAAGGTCCCGGAGGGAAAGTCTGGATGTGGCAATGCTGTGAAAATTGGAGCGGCGAAAGGTGAATGTCAATTTTTTGGTTTATCTTTGTTAGTTGATAACCTGCCGTCTGTTTCGCAGCCGGACCATAGCGGACACAATGAACGAAGACGCTCTCAGCCAGCTTTACCTAAAAGACACTGCATTTCAGGATCTGATGCAGCGCAGGGTGTTTAATGTCCTGCTTGTGGCCTCGCCCTACGATGCCTTCATGATGGAGGAGGACGGCCGCATAGAGGAGCAGCTCTATTTCGAGTATGTTGCACTCAACCTGAGTTCGCCGCCGCGCGTCACCCGCGTGTCGACAATCGACGACGCCATGGACCGTCTGCGCGAGAAACACTTCGGACTGGTGATACTGATGCCCGGCAGCGACGTCAGCGAGACCCTGCGCGGAGCGGCCCGTATCCGCGAGATTGCGCCCAAAATGCCTATAGTGGTGCTGACTCCATTCTCCAAGGAAGTGTCGCGCCGTCTTGCCAACGAGGACCTCTCGGCCGTAGACTACGTGTTCAGCTGGCTCGGCAACGTGGATCTGCTCCTTGCCATAATAAAACTTCTCGAGGACTTCCTGAACGCCGACAACGACATTAACGAAGTGGGCGTGCAGATGATCATGCTCGTGGAGGATTCCGTGAGATTCTATTCATCGGTACTTCCCCATATCTACAAGACACTGCTCAAACAGTCGTTCGAGTCATCGACAGAAGCGCTCAACGAACACGAGCAGATGCTTCGCATGCGCGGACGCCCCAAAGTGATGCTGGCGCGCACCTACGAGGAAGCCATGGAGCTGTACGAACGCTTCGGCCAGAACCTGCTCGGAGTCATATCCGACGTATCATTCATGCGCGAAGGCGCCAAAGACCCCGTGGCAGGACTGCGCTTCGCCGAATTTCTGCGTGAGAAAGATCCGTGGCTGCCAGTGATAATCGAATCGTCGGAAGCCGACAACCGCGCCGCCGCCGAAAAGCTCAACTGCGTATTCCTCGACAAGAATTCAAAGAAGCTTCCCGTTGACCTCACCAAGGCCATGAGCTCCGAATTCTCGTTCGGAGACTTCGTGATGACCGACCCCGAGACCGGAAAAGAACTGCGCCTGCGCTCGCTGAAAGACCTGCAATATCATATATTCGATATTCCGGCAAAAGCCCTGCTGCACCACGCATCGTCCAACGACATATCGCGCTGGCTCTACTCGCGCGCACTGTTCCCGATAGCTGACGTGATAAAGACCCACCGCTTCTACACCCTCGAGGAGGTACCGGCGGTGCGCCAGCTCTTCTTCGACCTCATAGTGAAGTACCGCAAGATGAAAAACCGCGGAGTAGTGGCCGTGTTCCGCAAAGACCGGTTTGACCATTACTCCAGTTTCGCCCGCATCGGCGAGGGGTCGCTCGGCGGCAAAGGCCGCGGCCTGGCGTTCATCGACCAGATCATAAAGCGCAACCCAATCTGCGACAACTTCTACGGCGTGACCATAACCATACCGCGCACGGTGGTGCTGTGCACCGACATTTTCGATGAGTTCATGGCCACCAACAATCTCTATCCGATAGCGCTGTCCGATGCCGACAATGCCACTATACTCGATGCCTTCCTCAAGGCAAAACTGCCTGAACGGCTGATTGACGATTTCCTGGCGCTGTTTGAGGTGGTGGACACTCCCCTGGCCATCCGAAGCTCCAGCCTTCTGGAGGACTCGCACTACCAGCCTTTCGCCGGCATCTATTCCACATATATGATACCGCATCTGGACGATAACGCCCGGATGCTCCGCATGCTGTGCGACGCGATAAAAAGCGTATACGCCTCGGTGTTCTACACCGACAGCAAAGCCTATATGACCGCCACATCCAATCTGATCGACCAGGAAAAAATGGCCGTGATAATCCAGGAAGTGGTGGGAGAGCAGCACGGCGACCTTTATTTCCCGTCGTTTTCGGGAGTGGGCCGCTCGCTCAACTTCTATCCGCTCGGCGACGAGCATTCCGACGACGGTGTGGCCGAAGTGGCCGTGGGTCTCGGAAAATATATTGTGGACGGCGGCCTGAGCCTGCGGTTCTCCCCGCGGCATCCGGCGTCGGCCCTGCAGACATCGGAACTGGAGCTTGCCCTGCGCGACACCCAGACGCGGATGTATGCCCTCGACATGAGCGCCGTGGATGACTTCCGCGTGGACGACGGCTTCAACATTGCGCGCCGACGCGTGCAGGACATTGCCGAGAGCGGAGCCCTTAAATACATGGTATCGACTTACGACGCCCGCGACAATATACTGCGCGACACCGATTTCGGCCTCGGACGCAAGGTGGTGACATTCAACAACATTCTCAAGCACGACGTGTTTCCACTTGCCATGGCGCTCGACTTCATGCTTTCTACGGGCCAGCGCGAAATGTGCCGTCCGGTGGAGATAGAATTCGCCGGCACCATCAATATGGCCAAAGGCACCCAGAACCGCGACCACATCTACTGGCTGCAGATACGCCCCACAGTCGACCCGAAAAACCTTGTGGATCCCACGCTGCTCGATCTTCCCGACTCCGCATTGCTCCTTCGCAGCGACACCGCACTGGGCCACGGAACCACCGACAATGTTGACACGGTGGTCTACGTGCGTCCCGAAAGCTTCAACTCCTCCAACAACGGACTCACAGCCCGCGAGATTGAAAAAATCAACCGCCGGCTGGTGGAAGACTCCGTGCCGTATATCCTGATAGGCCCGGGACGATGGGGCTCGAGCGACACCGCCCTCGGCATACCCGTGAAATGGCCTCAGATTTCGGGCGCTCGACTGATAGTGGAATCAGCCATCACCACCTACAGGGTCGAACCGAGCCAGGGCACGCACTTCTTCCAGAATCTCACTTCTTTTGGAGTAGGATATTTCACCATCGACACTTCGGCCGGTCACGGATTCTACGACGTGGCCACTCTGGACGCCATGCCGGCGGTCTATGAGTCGGAAGCCGTGAGAGTGGTGCGCTTCCCGGCTCCGCTCATCATAGGCATCGACGGCAAGAAACGCCACGGCGTCGTGGCCAAACCGGATGCCTCATCCAATAACCCGAATCCTTAACAAGCCATGTCAATATTCAACTCTTTCAAGAAAGCGCTCGGATTTCCCGACACTTATGACGACGAAAACGACGTAGACAGCGACGATGCCGACCAGACGGAAAACGCCGATGACACGGGGCGTCCGCAGCTCGACCTGACGTTGCCCACCCGTGCAGAAGAAACCGGAGCGTCCAATTCCGCAAAAAAGCAGGAATCCGTGCCGCAGGCCGAAACTACGGATGCACCCGGAAATCAGCCCGAGACCGCTGACAATGGAGCCGACACCGATGCCCTGGCTTCAAAGGCCTTCGACTGCGTGGTGGAGCTGTTCAACAGCATACAGCCCGATTTCGTGAAGCAATGTCTCGATACCGAAGCCCAGCGCCGATACATAACAGAGCATATCGACAGCTCCCTGCGGGAAGCACTGAACCACGCCACCATTCAGGCCCGCGAGGCGGGACGCCGCCAGTGGCAGGCAGAACGCAGCCGCCTCTCCGCCGACCTCGACAGCCTCAAGAAACAGTATGCCTCCATAAAGCGGCGGAGTGAGGATTTCCAGAATGCACAGCTGAGCGAGGCTCGCCAGAAACGCGCTCTCTCCGACCGCGTGCACGACCTTGAAAGCCAGGTGGCAGCACTTGAAGCTGAAAAAGAGCAGTTCCAGATCGAGAACCGATCGATGGCCAACAAGCTCCGCGCATCGGGAGTGTTACGTGGCATCGATACATCCTCATCCGACACTGCGGCAGACACCGAGACCGCCAAAGAACTCGCCGAGACCAAGGCCGCTCTGGAAAAAATCAATACTGAGGCCGAGTCGCTGCGCACACGCTGCAAGGAACTCGAAGACGAACTTGCTCAAAACCGGAAAGAGCGCGACGAGATGGAAGCAGAGATGCAGAAAAGCGTGGAAATCATCGACTCGCATATAGCCGATTTTGAGCACGTCAAGAAAAAGAAAGATGCCCGCATATCCCAGTTATCCTCTTCGCTAAAAGCCGCCGAAAAACGGATTGCCGGACTGGAGAAGGCTCTTGACGAGAAAAACAGCCTTCTCGATGAAGCATCATCGCTCACCGAGTCGCTGCGCTCGACCATCGAGACAAATCTTCGCACCCACGCCGATGTGGAGCACACGCTCCGTCAGGAGATAAACATGCTGAGGGGCAACCAGACTCTCGTAGACACAAATCCTTCTTACTCCGCGCCAGCTCTTACTGCCGCCCCCGCAGAGCCGGAAATCCCCGAGATAAAGGAATCGAAAATATCGGCCATCGACGACCTGATGGACAATACAGACTGGTTCGTGGCCCCCGATCCGGTGCCGTTGAAAAAAGACCCTGAGGTTGAGGAGCAGTTCGGCTACAAGGAGCCCAGAACGCGCCAGACACGTCAGCTCGACGACGACAAACAGCTCTCACTCTTCTGACACCGCCAATCACTATCGCATTTCACGTAAAACCATTCACCACCATTCATATACAATGAAAGTTATTGCAAGAATCACCCTCCTTCTCCTCGCCGCAATCCTTCCCGCAACAGCTTCGGCCGCTATAAAGACTCTGGCCTCATATCCCGAGATAGAGAAATATATCGGCCCGGGACACACCCCCAAGGGACCGTCCCAGATTCAATTCATGAAAGAGCCGGGAATGTATCTGGCGCTGTCGGCCGACGGCAAAAGAATCGTGAAACACGACTGCCGCACCGGCAAGGAAGTGGAGACCCTTCTCGACATAACACATACACGCGAGACCACCGTTGACAAGATAGAAGGCTTCATGATTGACGATGCCGCCACACGCATACTCATCTACAACAACTCGCGCCCCATCTACCGCCACTCATTCGAGGCGACATACTACGTGTACGAGATACGCTCCCGCATACTCAAGCCTCTTTCCGACCGCTTTGAGCGCCAGCAGGCCCCGCAGTTCTCGCCCAACGGCCGAATAGTGGCCTTCGCTGCCGAGGACGGTAACATCCACCTGAAGAAACTCGACTTCTGGGTGGAGATAAACGTAACTGAGGACGGCAAGAAAAATTCCATTATAAACGGTATTCCCGACTGGGTGTATCAGGAGGAATTCTCCACACAGTCGTCGATGGCATGGTCGCCCGACAGCGAGACCCTCTGCTTCCTGAAATACAACGAGACCGACGTGCCCACCTATTCCTTCCCTCTCTACGAAGGCTCCTGCAATCCAATGCAACAGTACGCACTCTATCCCGGAGCATTCACCTACAAGTATCCCGTGGCCGGACAGCCCAACTCAGTGGTGACGCTTCATTCCTATGACGTGGACACCCGTAAGACCAAACCCATTGCCATAAAAGATCCCCAGCTGCATTATATACCCAGAATAACCTTCGCCCATTCATCCGACCGTCTGATGGTAGTGACACTAAACCGCGCCCAGACAAGAATGGAGGTCTATGCCGTAAACCCAAAATCCACAGTATCAAAATCGGTTCTCGTGGAGGAATGGAAGGCATGGCTTGCACCTGAGACATTCGAAAACATCACATTCGAGCCTGACCACTTCGTGGTGATATCGTCGCGCACCGGCTACATGCATCTTTACCAGTACTCCTATGCCGGCGCTCTGCAGCGTACAATAACCTCGGGCAACTACGACGTAGACGCCTACTACGGCTACGATGCAGCCACAGGCGCCTATTATTACCGCTCGGATGCCACCTCTCCCCTTGACCGCACGGTTTACCGCCTTGACCGCAAAGGCAAGCAGGAAGCCATCAGTCCGGCAGAAGGAACGGCATCGGCCCGCTTCAGCCCCGACCTCGGCTATTACGTGATGAGCTACAGCAACTCCACCACCCCCACACAGTACACATTCTGCTCCTCGCGCCAGAGCAAGCCGCTGCGCACCCTCGAGGACAATGCTGAATATGCCTCACGCTACGCCTCAGCTCCCAAACCCGAATTCTTCACGATGCCAACAGAAGGAGGCATCACCCTCAACGGATATATCATAAAACCCACCGGATTCTCCGCTTCGAAACGCTATCCGGTGATAATGGTGCAGTACAGCGGCCCGGGTTCTCAGCAGGTAACCAACAGCTGGTCGATGGGCTGTGAGAAATATTTCGCCACCCAGGGCTACGTGGTGGTATGTGTGGACGGTCGCGGCACCGGCGGACGCGGACGCGAATTCATGGACGTGGTCTACAAACGCCTCGGCTACTACGAGACCATCGACCAGATAGCCGCAGCCCGCTATGCCGCCAACCTACCCTATACCGATCCCGACCGCATAGCCATCTATGGCTGGAGCTTCGGCGGATACGAATCGATAATGGCCGCATCGCACCCCGACGCACCCTATGCCGCCGCAGTGGCAGTGGCTCCGGTTACCGACTGGCGCTATTACGACTCCATCTATACCGAACGCTATATGCTCACCCCGCAGGAAAACGAAGGGGGGTACGACCAGGCCTCGACATTCGCCGGTATCACCACACGCAAATGCCCTCTGCTGCTGATTCACGGCACAGCCGACGACAACGTGCATCTCTACAATACCATCCAGTATGAGGCCGAGGCGCAGGCTCAGGGACGATGGACCGACATGCTCCTGTTCCCTAACATGAACCATTCAATAAACGGCTGCAACTCACGGCAGCTCGTATACGCGCGCATCCTTTCTTATCTGGAGTCCAACTTACGTTAATCCCGTTTGTTATATATTCGGTTCACTTTTTCCATAAAAGCAACTGAACGCGATGCAATACCAGAAGGACAAATACAAAAGCATACTGAAGCTGTGGACAGCATGGATTTACTCCACTGGACCGTTGATCCTGCTGCTGCTCCTCTCGCTTTGGGTAAGGACTTTGTATATTCCTTTTGTTGCCCTCGGTCTGGAACTGGCGCTTTTCACCTGTGTGAGAATCAACCGCAATAAACCCGAACCGGGATGCTATCTGCTGCCGTTTATCGTGACACGGATACTGTTCTGGTCGGCCATGGTGATGTTTCTCATCAACGGCCTCCACATGCGCTGGCTCGAACATCATATTTTCGATCCCTCGGCAGGAAACGCCGATTATCCTTATATCACCATCCTTGTGCTCGGGCCATTGGCAACGCTCATAAGTTATGTGTGTCTCTACCGTCAAAAAAAACTTTCGTTCTGCCTTGACTGCAAAATGCGCCACGGAACGCCTGCCGAACGCGGTTACCTCGGAATTCTGTTCACTCAGGAAGGACAGTTCCAGAACTCGTTCTTAGGATTGATTTCGCTGGCGATAACCGTAGTTGCCTGGGGCTACTACTTCATTGCCTACGATAACAGCTATTTCTCGCGGCACGATGAATTTTTTTATGTGATAGTTCCGGTGACACTCTGGACTCTATCGGCCATTTATCTTGGTGTAAGATACGTAGGTATATGGGCATATTACAGCCAGCGGTCCGACGAGCATCAGATACAGAACGGACTTACCACCACACTGCGCTACATGCTGATATGGGACAATTACGTGGGCCTTCTCGAACCCTCGGAGGATCCGGATTCAGTGATATCGGTGCGCACCGTCTACGACACTCCCACCCTTATCCAGTTGAGATACCGGCAGAAGGTCTCATACGATGATTTCCATCACTACTTCTCGGCTCTGGCCCATATAGACCACGCCGATATACGCTTTCTGTACTCCACTCTTGTGGGTAATCCGGAAGGAAATCTGTTCCATTACATAGTCTATCTCACCGACAGCGAAAAAGAGGAAATAGACAAGCGTTACAAGAGAGTGAAATGGTGCACTCTGCGTGAAGTGAGCGAGCTTATCAACAATAAGGAGATGGCTCCTCTTTTCAGCGCCGAGTTCATAAGGCTTTACACCATTGCCATGGCCTGGAAAACCTATACCGCCGAAGGGAAAAGGCGATATCTCATCAGAAATTATGTGCCTACCTTCCGCATACGCGATATCAAGAACTGGGATGTGGACTACAATGATATCCGCTGGCTCGACGTAGCCAGAAACAATCAGGATGTACCGATGTATGGTCTGCGAAGATTCTGGAGAAAATATGTGAGCGGTGCTTCCGACTGATTCTCCTTCTCGCCAATCCATTTTTCACAATAAATTCGCCCATTTCAATACTGCATTATGAGCCTATTGGTAATCACAGGTCCCACAGCCAGCGGCAAGACCCACAGAGCGGTGGATTGCGCGCGCGCCTTCGGCGGCGAGATAATCAGCGCCGACTCCAGGCAGATTTACCGTGGAATGGATCTCGGCACAGGCAAAGACCTTGAGGAATACGGCTCAGTGCCATATCACCTCATAGACATCTGCGATGCCGGCTACCGCTACAACCTGTTCGAATATCTTCGCGACGAAGCGCAGGCATGCAGCGATATCCGCGCCCGCGGACACCTCCCGATACTTTGCGGAGGCACCGGTCTTTACGTTGAGTCGGTTCTGAAAGGACTGGCATTACCTCCAGTGCCGGAAAATCCCACGCTGAGACAAAAGCTTGCACCACTGTCGCTCGAAGAGCTTACGCGGATGTTGGCTTCAATGAAGAAGCTCCACAACACTACCGATGTGGACACCGCCCAACGCGCCATACGGGCAATCGAGATAGAAACATATTACGAAGCGCACCCTGACCTTGCCCCCTCCGAGGCATCCCGGCCCGTGACCGATGCGGTGATAGTGGGAGTGGACATAGACCGCGACAGCCGGCGCAGGCGCATAAGCACCCGCCTGCGCGAGCGTCTGGCCCACGGCATGGTCGAAGAAGTTGCCTCGCTGCTCGCAAGCGGAGTGGAGCCGGACAGTCTCATCTATTATGGCCTCGAATATAAATTTGTAACGCTTCACTGTCTCGGCCGACTGTCGCTCGAAGAAATGACGGAGCAGCTTGAAATTGCCATACATCAGTTTGCCAAACGCCAGATGACGTGGTTCCGCGGCATGGAACGCCGTGGGTTCAAAATCCATTGGCTCCCCTACGATATGCCTTCCGGCGAGTTTGTGGACGAAGTGAGAAATCTACTGGAAGCTTCAAGCTGAACATGAAACGCGCTCTGAAAATACTGCTTCCGATGCTGCTTGCGGCTGTAAAAGCCGGAGCCGTTGAGCCTGCGCGTGAATTTCATCCGGACATCACCACACTGTGCGATTCCACTGTACTGTTTCCCCTACCCGACAGCTGCCTTCTCTCGGCGGCCATTGAAATAAGGGCTTCTGTCACGAAACCCTCCGCAAAAGCCACACCGCAAAGCAACGGATTTGCCGCTATAATGACCGGACGTGACGGCACGGCAATCGAAGCTTGGCTGATTCCAACCGCCGATGATTATGATCCGCTATCCCGTAAACGCCAGGCCGGATTCTCCCTTCTGATGAAACGACCGGAAGCTAAGGACAGTGTTCTTATCAGCAAGAAAATCTCGGGATGCGTTGCTCCGGCCGACGGATTCAACACTCTTGGGATGGAAATGGACAGCGGAGGCAATCTGACAGTATACGCGGGTGACAAAAAGCCCGAGGATATAGCCACTGTTCAGGATGTATCCCTATATCCGGTTGCCGTCGGGATGAAATCGCGTGGCGCCTCGGATATCGATCTCATAGTGACGGAAACGATTGCCGACCCGGTTGCAGCTCTTTCCACAGGAAAATCGCCTCATGACATATCACGCCTTCTGAGCAGCCCCCAGCCTGAAGGACCGGAGGGATTCTGGCATTTCCTCGACCGCGACACCGACAACCGCTCCATAAGGCTCGGAGGCGAATACACCATAGCGATTGTGGCCGACGATGACACTCCAACCCCGGCCGACAATGACGCCAGATCATATACAATACTCTACATCGCCGGAGCAAAGGTGGAGAACGGAAGCTGGAAACCGGGCATGAAAAAAGGTAACCTCACGGCAACCTTATTCAAGAATCATTATAACCTCAGATGGATTACAGCCGATATGCAATATCTGAACACAGAGTGCAATGCACGTCTGAGCGACGATAAATCCATAATATCTTTCAATTTTCCGATTTACGGGTCGTCCGTGAGATTTTCACGTCAGCCCGCACCGGGTGCGCTGCCGGAGAAATAGGATATTGTCTCCGTCACATTGTCGTAATTTATGGCAGAATCGGCAAACCAGACTTTATAGCCTACAGTGGTGCGCTGTACCTTCATCACATCAAGCGTCTGCTCAACCGATTCCATATAGCGGTACAGAGGCGAAGGGAGACGGTCGAACAGAAACTGCTGCGGAAGTGGCACACCGTTGCCATCGACACATGTCCATTGGCCGTTACTGTCGAAAGTGAGAGTGGCGCTGTTTCGGAGTTTTACCACCGAACCGCTGTCGTTTTCGGTATAACTCTGGACCTCGCCGTTGAAATACATGTTTACGAAATTGGCCACATCGCTCGGAAGCTCGTCCCAGGCATTGTTGCCGCACGCACCCATCAGCGCCACAATCACCAGAAGTGCAAGGGATGTTAAAGTGTTCCGTTTCATCGTAGGAATTTCTTAATTGATGTTACAATTCTATAACAAATCATACCCCTCTTGGTTCATTATTCACTAATTATTAAGTTTGTAATCAAATACCATCAGATGTTATTACGACTCACAGTCATTATCACCGCCTGCCTCTGCCTGGGCTTACTATCTCCGCTACAGGCTCAGGCTCAGGATCCGGCTACGGACGACCACGCTTACCTCACCCTTGTGGACAGCGCCCAGACAGCCACAGCCACCGGCCGCTACGACGATGCCGCCGCACTGCTGCACCGCGCACTCTCCGCACGCCCCGCATCGCCCACTAACGTATTGCTGCTCTCAAACTTAGGCATGGTCCAGCATTATGCCGGACGTGACTCACTGGCCTACACCACCCTCAGCAGTGCCCTCGCGCAGGCACCCGGCTCGGCAACCATACTTATGAACCGCGGAAAGGTTCTCACCGCTCTCGGCCGCTTCGACTCGGCCATAGCCGACTTCAGCGCCGCGCTGCGTCGCGACACCTCACGCATGGAGCCCCGCTTTTATCGCGCCATGCTGCTGATCCATACCGGCGAAGTGCTCAGTGCCGATGCCGATGCCGACACACTTATGTGGCGCTCCCCACGCTCGCGCATGGCCCTTGAGGCCAAATCGGCATGCCTGCGGGCCATGAGCCGCTTCGACGAAGCCATCCCTCTGCTCAATGATCTTATAAATCATTATCCTGATGCGGCGGCCTACGGAGCCAGAGCCGCATGCCGTGTGATGACCGACGACCTGAACGGCGCTGCCGCCGACATAGCCGAAGCTCTTACCCGCGATCCGTCGAATCCCGACTTTCTCCTTACACGCGCTCTTCTGAACAAGAAACGTTATCGCCGAGAGGATTCCCTGAAAGATGCCGAGGAGGCTATACGCAACGGCGCCAATCCCGAAAGAGTCAAGGCTGTGCTTGCACTCTGAACGCCACGAAAACCGGATCCGCCTCAGGGGATAAAACGCAATAACAAGCCTACTATTCTATAACCAAAATCAGAAATGAGACCCGTTTTCAACCTATTCATCACCATCGCAGCCGCAGCCTCCCTGGCATCATGCATCACCAATCACGAATCATCCGAAAGTCCAAAGAAGCTCACCGTGCTGGAATGGAATATCTGGCATGCCGGCCATCTGAAAACCTACGGTCACGAGGCATGTGAGTCCACTGTAGGAATACTTCGCAAAAGCGGGGCCGACGTGATTCTCATGGTCGAGACCTACGGATCGTCAGCTCAGGTGGCAGATTCCCTGGGATTCTACCATAGACTTATTTCCGACAATCTGAGTATTTACAGCCGCTATCCCATAGTGAAAACCTACACATTCCCCGACAGCATCTCTACCTTTAATTTCGGTGGTGTTGAAATCGATATGAACGGAACTCCTGTAAGACTTTTCGACACCTGGATACATTACCTGCCCGACGAGCGTCTTGCGCCCGTGAACCTCAGCGAAGAAGAGATTATAGCATGGGAAAACTCAGGCACGCGCGACGAGGAAACACGTGCGATATTGTCGGTGCTCAGTCCAATGATAGCTCAGTCCGACAGCATTCCACTTATTATCGGCGGCGACTTCAACAGCCATTCACACCTCGACTGGACAGAGGCCACCAAAGAGATGTACAATCATGGAGGCGCCGTGGTAAACTGGCCCGTATCGCGCATGATGTATGAAGCCGGATTTACGGACAGCTTCCGCGAAGTCAACCCTGACCCTGCAAAAGATCTCGGCACCACATGGCTCACAGACGCAGACTCGCTTGAGACTCCCAACCGCTCCGACCGCATAGACTTCATTTATTACACCGGCAAAACAGTAAAAGCAGTTGAATCGCAGTGCTACGACTGCGAACTGTGGCATCCGTTCACTTTCCGGGGCGCCACCTTCTCCTATCCGTCAGACCATGGTTTTGTGTTGACAACGTTTGAAATCAAGCCCTGAAAAGCACCCGCAACAAGTTTAGAGCCGGTTCCCCAATATTTGTT
>LUJP01000078.1 GCA_001689535.1 Bacteroidales bacterium M5 | reverse complement strand
AATTCTTTATGTTCAGACTGGCCACACTATACTCTTGACATCCCCTCCCCGCCCACCGGAAAAATCCGCTGACCCAGAAAAGTCTTATTGCACTTTCGCTCGGCACATTCGCTCTTGGAATAGCCGAGTTTGTGATGATGGGTATTCTTTCACCCATAGCCCATGACCTTGATGTGAGCATAGTGAAAGCCGGACATCTGATTTCGGCCTATGCGCTCGGCGTGAGTTTCGGAGCGCCCATGCTTCTTGTGCTCAGAAAGATGCCTTTGAAGAATCTGCTGGTGATGCTTGCGTGCCTGATTGCCGCCGGCAATTGTCTGGCTGCATTCTCGGTCAACTACTGGATGCTTCTCGGTGCCCGTTTCATTTCGGGACTTCCCCACGGAGCCTACTTCGGAGTAGGCGCTATCGTGGCGCGACGTCTTGCCGATCCCGGAAAGAAGGTGGAGGCGGTGTCGATAATGATTGCCGGAATGACGGTGGCAACGCTTGTGGGCGTTCCCCTGGGGACATACCTGACAGAACTGGTGTCGTGGCGTCTGCCGTTCTTTATAGTGGCAGTGGCCGGACTGGCTACTTATGTGGCCATAAGGCATGAGGTGCCCGATGTGGGTAAAATTGTGGATACCGGGTTCAAAGGCCAGTTCCGTTTTCTCCGTAATCCGGCGCCGTGGCTAATCCTCGGCGGTGTATTCTTCGGCCAGACCGGCATATACTGCTGGTACAGCTATGTGGAGCCGCTTCTGACAACCGTGGCCCACTTCCCGGCAGCGGCCATGACATGGATTATGGTTGTGGCCGGACTGGGTATGTTTGTGGGAAATCTCACAGCGGCCCGCTGGGCCGACCATACGGCCCCCGGGCTTGTGGCGGCCATAATAGAGGGGTCGATGGTGATAGTGCTTCTTGCCATATCGCTGTTCAGTTCCATTCCGTGGCTTGGCGTGCTGCTCACATTCATTGGCACGGCAGGTCTGTTTGGCAGCGGCGGTCCGCTGCAGTCGCTTATCGTGGCCTATTCCAAGGGCGGAGAGCTTCTTGGTGCGGCCAGTATCCAGATCTGCTATAACGTGGGCAATGCCATAGCGGCTTTTCTGGGAGGCCTCAGCATTGGTGCGGGAATGGGCTATACATCGGTGCCGCTCGTGGGTATGCCCTTTGTGGTGGTGGGTTCATACCTGCTCTTCATCTTCTACCGCCGATATGAACGCGGTGGCAAAGAAAACGCATCCCCGGAAAACACTTCCCCACAGGCTTCGGAAACGAGTGGAGAGGACTGAATAATGTGGCCTTTGGCGGCTCTAATTTCGCGAAAATAAAGTATCTTTACGCGAAATTAGGCAACCTGAAAACTACGGGTTGCTCCTTGTTATAGTGTAAAATCAGTGCAAATTATTGAAAATAACATAATTGCCGTTAAGTTCAGGCGCGTTTTACATAAAGCTGCCGCTATGTTGGCGGTCGCTTCTGTGGCGTCGTCGTGTTCCCACGAGACAATTTCGTCGGACCTCGGTGTGTGCCGGCTTTCGCCCTCGGTGAGCGTTGATGCTTCCGTGAAGGCTCCTGACGGCTCTGTGGTTGACGGTACCACTCTGGGCTTTGCCCCTGAGGCGTCGGAACTATCATTCACTCTGGCCTCCCTTACCGGCGATTATGAAGGGGAATGGGCTTCAGTGGACGAATATCCCGTGGACCAGAGCCTTCGTCCGGGTTCATACCGTGTGGCAGCATATCACGGCGATATAGAAACTGAAGGCTTCGGCAAGCCCTGTTTCGGAGTGAGAAAGGATATCAACCTTGTGGCCGGGAAGACTACGGAGGTGGATCTGACAGCGACACTGCTCAATGCAGCTGTCACGGTGAACTATTCCGAAGCTTTCCGATGCGCTTTTCCGGCGGCACGGGCCACATTCCACAGCGACGGTGGCGGTTATCTGCCTTATACGGTGACCGATGGGAGCTATATGTTTCTGCGTCCCGGCAATGTGAGCGTGATTCTGGACGGATTGTCGATTGACGGGACGGAATTTTCCTATGCTTTCCACCGTATCGACGGGCTGCAGGCCGCTTCGGTGTGCGGCCTGACGCTTGATGCCATAACCGTTTCCGGCACTGCGGTGGTCAAAGCCGAGTTTCTTTACGACGGCACTGAGACCGTCAAAGAACTTGCCGTCACCCCGCAGCTCGCTTCCTCTCCTTCTCCCACCCTTGAATCCGGAGGGTTCCAGTCAGGCGCCGCCATATCGAATGTGGAGGGAACATATACCGGCCGCACGCTTTCTCTCAGCGTGAAGGATGCTGCCGAACTTTCCATGACCACTTCGGCCAAATTCATTGCCGATTCCATAGACGAGGCATGGCCGGCCGAGGTTAATCTTATGAACCTTGATAAAGAAACGGCATCATTGCTTGCCGAAGGAGGGATAACCGTGACGGAAGGGGCGGAAGATACAACGGTTGACCTTACCGGTGTGGCCTCGCGCCTCAGTGTGGCGCACCCGCACGCCACGTTTACTTTCCTTGCCATCGGACCCACGGGGCTGGTGAGCGAAGCAGCCGTGCTCGGCATAGATGTGGAGCCTGCCAGGATAGAGATTATATCGCAGAGCGACGTGGTGATCGGCGTAAACACCGCTAATTTCCTGATAGCGTCGGATTCCGATAATCTCGGCGATAATCTCCGTCTGTATGCGAGCGACGACGGCGCGGAATGGTATGAATGCCAGATAGAGTCGATAACCCCTTCCGACACTCCCGGGCGCTACGACGTGACAGTGCTCATTCCCACCCAGAGCTCCAATGAGGTGAAAGTGAGGATGGACTACTGCAACCGCACCGTGGGTGAGACAGTGCTGCAGGTGGTTGCGCCGAAATACACCATTGATGTGGATGCCTTCGCACTTAGCGCCAAGATAAGAATCAATGCTGACAATGAGGAGATGCGCCGTCTGATCACTGCCATAGCCAGAGTGTATGCCGACGGGCGCCAATGCCACGTCATACACCGTGACATCGACAATTACATCATCACCGTGGGCGACCTCAAGGCAGATACCCGATACGCATTCACGTCGACAGTGGCCGATGACCATACGGAAGCGGACCTGACACCCGCCGTGACCGTGACAACGGAGAAAAACGCAGGTCTGGCCAACAGCGATTTCGAGGATATAAAATACCACGCCCTGAAATATAAGAACATGCCGAGCGGCGGGCGATATTCCCAGACTATAGTGGAGATATACAACTGCCAGAATTATACGGATTTTGACTACAGCATCCCGGAGAAATGGGCCACTACAAACGCCAAGACATTCTGCATGAAGGCCAAAAACATGAACACATGGTATGTGGAACCTTCGGTGTATACCGTAGATGATTGTGCGGGAGGCAATTTTGCCGTAAAACTGCAGTCGACGGCCTGGGATACAGACGGGCAGTCCATACCCGCCTGGCGCCAGCCATCACAGCCCTATGTGGCCTACAGCCGTGCGATTCCGGAAATAGCCCACAGGGCGGCCGCGCGACTGTTTCTTGGCAGCTACTCATTCGATGCCAACAATCTCGAAGAACGATTCAAAACCGGCGTGGATTTCACCTCGCGTCCGAGTGCCGTGAACGGTTATTTCAAATATGTGCCTTCGGTTGCCGATCCATCCGACCGCGGAAAAGTGGAGGTGAATGTGCTGGGAGTGGTGGACGGACAGGAGCGCGTTATCGCCTCCGGAATGCTGCTGCTGGGCGCCTCGCTCGACTATACCACATTCACCGTTCCGCTCACATATGCGCTCTTCGGTGTGAAAGCCACGGGAATCAGCGTGATGATAAGTTCCTCGGAAGACACCGGTTCGATAGAATACGAAAGCCAGCATATCAGTACGTGGGACGATGTGGAGAAATCCCGTTCACTCGGAAGTGCTCTCTGGATCGATGAAATAACCCTCAGTTACTGATGACGCCGTCGGCCGTTTCTTCTCTAAAAATTGAATAACCAATCATTTGAAAATAAATATATGCCAAAACTAACGCGTGTCCTATTCCTGATTGTGGCTTCGCTTTCATTAGCCCTTCCGCAGGCCTCTGCCCAGGAACAATTCAAGCGCGACCTTGAGCAGGTGCAGTTCGTGCCCAAAGGTCAGTGGATTACAGGAGTGAGTGTAAGCTACGAACAGAGCAACAACAAGAACTATCAGTTTTTCATATTCGAGAACATAACAGGCGACACCTATCTGTTCAAGGTGAGCCCGATGCTTCTCTACTCATTCCACGACAATCTGGCTGCCGGTGGTAAATTCCGCTTTCAGCGCAGCCGCACGCGCATTGACCGCGGGTCGCTGATTCTCGACAGCGAGACCCACTTCGATGCAGATAATCTCTATCTGATAACCAACGACTATTTCGGAACGGCAGCCTTCCGAAATTATATCTCGCTCGGCAACAACCGCCGCTTCGGCTTCTTTAACGAGGTGCAGCTGGAACTCGGCGGAGGACAGTCGAAACTGTCGAATCATTCAGGCGATGATCTTACCGGTACGTTCGAGCGCAATTTCACACTTAACGTGGGCCTTACTCCCGGATTCATAATGTTTCTGAACAATTATTCGGCGATAGAGGTGAACATAGGCGTGCTGGGATTCGGCTACACGCACACCCGCGCTGTCACCGATCAGGTGAAGATAGCCAAGCGCGACGCAACGCATGCCAATTTCAAAATCAATCTGTTTTCGGTGTCATTCGGAGTGGCATTCTATCTCTAAGGCTTAAGAAATTATGGAAATGAAACGTATATTCATGACGGTACTTGCCGCAGGCGCACTCGCGTTTTCGGCGGTGGCCACGGAGCTGCCCGACAGCCTCACCCCGCGAATCACCAAAGGCCGTCCGCATCATCCCGAGATGGACGAGAAAGTGATAGTGGGCAATGATACCGTGCCACTCATTATCCCTGAGCGCAACTTCGGCCGCTACGACCGCGGTCTGTTCAACTACCTCTTCATTCCCAAGGGCCAGTGGGCATTCGGTCTCACGGCATCCTACGGCGAGTTCGACGCGTCGGATGTGGAGGTGCTCCAGTTTCTTAACGACCTGAACTTCAATGGGCGGCAGTATGCCATCCGTCCTACGGTAAGCTATTTCTTCCGGAGCAACCAGAGCGTGGGTCTGAAATTCGACTATACGCGCCAGGAAGCTGACGTGGAGCACTTTGCCATGAATGCCGGCGATGATCTCAGTTTCGACATCAGGGACGTAAGCTTCTATTCCTCGAAATATTCGATAGGTATCTTCTACCGCAATTACGTGGGTCTGGGACGTTCCAAGCGTTTTGCCGTGTTCAATGAGGTGGCACTTAGCTTCGGCAGCGGATCGTCGCGGTTCAAGCGTCCTTACAACAACGTGATGCACGATACGCGCACGGATATGACCGAGGCCACTCTGAATTTCAGTCCCGGTATCTGTGTGTTTGTAGTGGATCATCTCAGTTTCAACGTGTCGTTCGGTGTGTTCGGTCTGCACATGCGCCATGACAAGCAGGTGACCGATCTTCACAATACCGACGGCACCGTAACCCGCGAGGAGGAAGGCTCCCGCTTCAGTTCCGGAGCCAATTTCAGATTCAATTTGTTTAATATAAACTTCGGAATAGGTGTTCACATTTAATATCCGGCGCGCGGTAATTTGTGCCGCAGCCACCGCCTCGCTTACGGGGTGTATAAAAAACGACCTGCCGTATCCCCGCATACAGCCCAATTTCACCGCATTTGTGGTGGAGAATCAGGCACGCACCTCGGTGATAGACTCGCTCCAGCGTACAGTGACGGTGTATCTCAACGAGAATGCCGATATAGAGAATGTAAAGGTTCTTGACTGGTCAATAACTCCCGGCGCCCGCACTCCCGACTCGGCCATGATTGATTCGGGCCTCGACCTCACATCGCCCGTGGAAGTCACTCTGAGCATATATCAGGATTATGTATGGTCCATAGTGGGACGCCAGGATATCGAGCGCTATTTCACCGTTGCCGGACAGGTTGGAACCTCGGTGATAGATGTGGAGAACCATACGGTAAATGTCACGGTGTCAGGTTCGGTGTCGCTGTCATCTGTAAGAGTTACAAGCCTCAAGCTGGGAGGCGTGGATGCCGTGGTGACGCCTTCGCTTGTTGGCAGAAATGTGGATTTCACATCGCCGGTGACGGTTGATGTGATAGAACATGGCCGCACGGTGAAATGGACCATAACGGTTGACCGCACCAATGTAGCCGTGGCTATATCGTCGGTTGACGCGTGGACATGTGTGGCATGGCTGTATGCGGAGGCCGAGGAGGGACGTTCGCACGGGTTCGAATACCGTCCGTCGTCATCGCAAAGCTGGACAACAGTTCCCGACAACTGGATTGTGACCAAAGGCGGAAGCTTTACAGGCCGTCTTATCGGTCTGAGCCCGTCTACCTCCTATGTGGTGCGCGCTGTAAGCGACGGCCAGACGAGCGATGAGGTCACCTTCACCACGGGTGCCGCACCGCAGCTCCCCAATTCCAGCTTCGAGCAGTGGTGGCAGGACGGCAAGGTGTGGAAACCCTGGGCAGAGGACGGCCAGCAGTTCTGGGACACCGGAAACCGTGGCGCAGCCACACTGGGCCAGAGCAATACCGTGCCACTGGTGGTTTCGGAATCACCCACGGGTTATGAAGGAGCTGTGTGTGAGACCCGTTTTGTGGGTATCTCCGTTCTCGGAAAACTCGCCGCCGGAAATATATATACCGGTACGTTTGTGAAGGTTGACGGCACAAACGGTGTGCTTGATATGGGACGCCCATTTACCGAGCGACCCACAAAAGTGAAGGTGAGAATAAAATACAAGAACGTGGCCATCACCCACGCCCGTGAATTCCCGGATATGCTCGGCGAACCCGATACGTGTACGGTGTGGTGCGCGCTGGGCGACTGGGACAAGCCCTATGAAATCCGTACGAATCCTAACAACCGTCATCTTTTCAACAAAGAAGACCCCGGTGTGATTGCCTACGGACTTTTCCAGTCAGGCGATCCCATAGTGGATTTCACGGAGGTAACGGTGCCTTTCGACTATTACGCCACCGACCGTGAGCCGAAATACATTCTTGTCACTCTCTCGGCAAGCAAATACGGTGATTACTTCGTAGGAGGAAACGGCTCCATTCTGACCGTCACATCGGTTGAGCTGCTCTACGACTATGATACTGATGATCCGATAAAGAAGTAGGCTGTCGGTTGACCGCATACCTTAATCAGCAGGGTGTCGATGTTATCATCGACACCCTGCGTGTATTTAGTCTGCGTCGCTGTGGAGATCAACGCTACAGCGTTGTGGTGCGTTACAGCCGGCCCTGGTCGGCGTAGGAATAGTAGGAGGTGGGGCCGATGATTATGTGGTCGGTGACGCGGATGTCGAGCAGGGCCACACCCTCTTTGATTTTGCGGGTGAGCGAATCGTCCTGTGCCGAGGGCTTCATGTTGCCTGACGGATGGTTGTGGACGAGGATTATGGCGCTTGCAAGGTGCTCGATTGCCTTGCGTGCCACCACTTTCACATCCACGAGCGTGGAGGCCACACCTCCCATCGATATTCTTTCGCAGGAAATCACCTTGTTGCGCTGGTTGAGAGCAATAATCCAGAATTCTTCGGTGCTGCAGTCCTCTATCTTGCGTCGCATAAGGCCGTAGACATCGGCCGACGAGCGGATAACAGTCTCTTTCTGCTGTCCGGCATCCGACCGGCGTCCGCCGAGTTCGAGGGCTGCAGCTATTGTCACGGCCTTGGCTGTGCCAATGCCGTGGAAGCGGCGCGCGAGGTCGCGGATGCTCCAGGAGGCCAGCTCGGGCAGCGAGTTGGAAGCGGCGGTTAGAATTTCACGTGAAAGTTCGAGAACGGATTTTCCGGGAACGCCCATGCCTATCAGTATGGCGAGGAGTTCGGCATCGGTCAGTGAGCGTATGCCCAGTTCCAGGGCTTTTTCGCGCGGTTTGTCGGCATCGGCAAGGTCGGCTATGCGCAGATGCACGGGATGGTAGGAGGGAGTTTTTTCTGATGGCATGATAAGGGGAGAGTGGGGATGATGGTCATTTGCCTTTGCGCATGGCTATCTCGCGGTTTATATCGCGGCCGCGGCCAAGAAGGATGTCGGTGACGTAAGCGCGTATGAATCCCGTGCCGTAGCCCGTGATCTGTATGGCGGCAGCGGGTATGGCGCGCAGTGACACGCCTAAAGACCGTGTGGAAACCATGGCTGCAAGGAACAGGACTACCGCATAGATTCCAAGCGGCAGTAGCCACCACGGGCTCACGAAAATGCCGAGAAGCAACAGCACCACGCCTATTATCACGGCTATGGCAGGGAGGGTGTGGACGAGTTTCAGCGAGTCGGGGTAGAGCTGTTTGAGAGTGATTCGCGACATACCGAACACATGGACCTGACGCCAGAATTTCTTTAGGTCGACGCGGCGTTTGTGGTAGACGAATGCGGGCCGCACCAGGCCGATGGTGAATCCGGCCTGACGTATGTGGGTGGACATGTCGATATCCTCGGAAAACATCTCGCGGAAGCCACCCACTTTGTCGTAGACGGCTCGTGAATAGCCCATGTTGAATGAACGGGGCACGAACTTCTCCATCTGCACTTTTCCTCCGCGTATACCTCCGGTGGTAAGGAAGGAGGTCATGGCGAAGTTTATGGCTTTCTGTGTGGGGGTGAACGAGGAGTGCGCGGCATCGGGGCCTCCGAAGCAGTCGAGAGGATGGGCGGATAGGAAGCCGTCGAGCGTACGGAAATAATCCGGTGGAATCACACAGTCACTGTCGAAGAACACAAGATAGTCGCCCCTGGAGCGCTCGATGCCGTAGTTGCGGGCTATGGAACGTCCTTCGTTGGGCTTGTAATAATAATGCACGTCGAGCGAGGGCTCCCAGGCTTCCACAACGGAGCGGCAGGGAACGGTAGATCCGTCTTCCACTATGATTGTCTCGAAGTCGGTCATCGACTGCGAGGAAAGGCTTCTGAGGAGGTCGGCTATCTCGTCGGGGCGGTTGTAGACCGGAATTATTACTGAATACTTCGGCATGGCTGATAATAATTGGGAGGTGGCTTTTACGACATGCGGTCGCGGTAGTCTTCGTAGGTGAAATGACGCAGCACGGTGCACTGGCCTGTGGTGTCGCAGTACACTATGTCGGGGTGTTGGATGCCGTTGAACATGTTGGTTTTCACGGTGGTATAGTGGTTCATGTCCTCCAGCCGGAGTATCTGGCCCTCATGCAGGGGTTCGGGGAATGACCAGGAGCCTACATAGTCGCCGCTCAGACAGGAGTTGCCGCCGAGACGGTAGGTGGGGAGACCTTCCGTAGGCTCGAGCGCCCCGGTGATGGTCGGCTTGTAGGGCATTTCCAGGCAGTCGGGCATGTGGCAGGCGAACGATGCGTCGATTATGGCCGTGGATACGCCCTGGTTTTCCACAATATCCACCACGGAGGTGATGAGGTCGCCAGTGCGCCATGTGAATGCACTTCCGGGCTCGAGAATCACCTGTAAGCCGGGGTGACGCTGGCGAAAACCGCGTATTATCTCCACGAGAAGGTCGGTGTCGTAGCCCTCGCGCGTCATCAGATGACCGCCACCGAAGTTCACCCATCTGAGGCCGGGAATCCACTCGCCGAACTGGCGTTCGAAAGCTTCGAGCACGCGGGCAAGGTCGTCGGGCCCCGATTCGCAGAGGGCATGGAAGTGCAGGCCTTCCACGCCTTCGGGGAGTCCGCCGGCCTGGCGTATCATGTCGGCCGTTACTCCGAACCGCGAGCCGGGCAGGGCAGGGTTGTAGATATCGGTCTCTATCACCGAGCACTCGGGATTGACTCTCAGTCCGGGACTCACTCCGGCGGCCGCTGCGCGCGCGCCGTAGCGCTCAAACTGGCGCAGGGAGTTGAACGTGATGTGGTCGGAACCGGCTATGAAGCGGTCTATGGTGGCGTCGGTGTAGACGGGGCAATAGCTGTGGGCCTTGCGGTGGAGGTATTCGTTGCCAAGCTGCAGCTCGTTGAGCGAGGAGGCTGTGAAGCCGAAGCCGTATTCGTTTATGACCGGGAAGGTGCGCCACACGGCGTTGGCCTTGAAAGCCATGATTATCTCTGAGCCGGAGCGTTTTCTCACGCTGTCAATGAGGCTTAGGTTGCGGCGCATGCGGTCCTCGTAGACGATATAGTAGGGGGTGGAGAGTTCTGATTCTTTCATGTGGGGATGGCTGTTAGCTGATTATGGAGAAGCGAGCGAATTTGAGCAGGAGCACTCTGGAATCGGTGTTCTCGAAGTCCACGTGTATGCGGGCTTCGGGCTGCGAGGTGTCCACGCGGGTGATTGTGCCCAGTCCGAAGCGGCTGTGCTCGATGGTCATGCCTTCGGAGAGTTCGGATGCCTGATGGTATGTGGCTCCCGAGGGGTCTGGGGCAGTGTTGCGCGGCTTTACCGGTACCGGTGTGCCGGGACGGGCGGTATTGCGGTAGGATTTGGCTTCCTCCACCACTTTGCGCTGCTGCGAGGGTCGCGAGAAGGAGGGCGCCGAATGGTACGACTGGCGGAAGGAGGCAAACGACGGCCTCGGAAGGCCGAGCGATGTGCCTGAAGCGAGTTTGAGCAGAGATGAGTCTATGTCGTGTAGAAAGCGGGAGGGCTTGCAGGTGGCTGTCTGGCCGTTGCGGTAGCGCGAGGAGGCATAGCTCATCATGCAGAATTTGCGCGCGCGGGTCATCGCCACATAAAGCAGTCGCCGTTCCTCTTCAATTCCTTCGACAGTGCCGGAGCTCATGGAGGAGGGGAACAATTCTTCTTCCACACCGACTATGAATACATTGTTGAACTCCAGTCCCTTGGCAGCATGTGCCGTCATGAGGGTCACGCGTTCCATCGCCTCGTCGTCGGCATCCTTCACATCCTGGTCGGTGGCCAGTGACACCTGTCCAAGGAATTCGGCCATCGAAAGGCGGTCGTTGCCTTCCTCGGTGCGCGTGGCCACGAATTCGGCGGCTGATGCAAGGAGCTCGTTGAGGTTCTCCTGCTTCGAGAGATTCTCGGGGGTGTTGTCGGTAAGGAGCATCGACATGAGGCCGGTGCGGTGTATTATGGTCTTGGCAAGGTTTTCGGCATCGGCTCCGGAGGCCTCCATCTGCAGAAAGCCGGAGATGAGTTCGCGGAACGTCTCGAGTTTGCGCACGGCCGCGGAGTTCAGACCGAAGTTGTCGCCCTCGGGCAGACGGCATATCGTCTGCCAGATGCTGCTGTTGGAGTTGATGGCCGCACGCAGAAGCTTGTTGACGGTGGTTTCGCCTATGCCGCGCGCGGGGAAATTGATGATGCGGCGCAGAGCCTCGTCGTCGTCAGGGTTGACCGCGAGCCTGAAGTAGCTCAGGGCATCCTTCACTTCCTTGCGCTGGTAGAACGACAGACCGCCATAGATGCGGTAGGGGATATTGCGCTTGCGCAGCGACTCCTCCAGAACACGGCTCTGGGCGTTGGTGCGATAGAGCACGGCGAACTCCTCGTAGGAGTCGTGGGTCGACATGTGGACCTGTGCTATGCGGTTGGCCAGCAGGTAGCCTTCCTCGAAGTCGCTGTAGGCCTCCACCACCTCTATGGGGCGTCCGGTCTCGTTGCGCGAGAATACATTTTTGCGTATCTGCTGGGTGTTCTTGTCTATCAGAGAGTTAGCGGCGTTGATTATGTTCTGGGTGGATCGGTAGTTCTGCTCAAGCTTGAAGATGCGCAGTGCCGGATAGGCTTTCTTGAGGTTGAGGATATTGGCAATGTTGGCGCCACGGAACGAGTAGATGCTCTGGGCGTCGTCGCCCACCACGCAGAGGTTCTGGCTCTCGCGCGTGAGCAGCGACACGATTACGTGCTGGGCGAAGTTGGTGTCCTGATACTCGTCCACGAGCACATACCTGAAATATTCCTGATAGTGGTGGAGCACGTCGGGATTGTCGCGCAGCAGAATGTTGGTGTAATACAGGAGGTCGTCGAAGTCCATGGCTCCGGCGGCGAAGCAGCGGTCGCGGTATGTGCGGTAGATGGCATAGATGAGCGGTCGGCGGCACTGCCGGTCAGCCTCCATGGCATCCTTGAGCAGGGCATATTGTTCGGGCGACACGAGGGAGTTCTTGGCCGAGGATATGGCCGAGAGCACCACCGACGGCTTGTAGATTTTGTCGTCGAGGTCCATCTCCTTGATGATTGATTTCACCAGCGATTTGGAGTCGGCCGTATCATATATGGTAAATGAGGGCTTGAAGCCGATGCGCTCGGCGTTCTGCCGGAGTATGCGGGCGAAAATGGAGTGGAAGGTGCCCATCCACAGGCTTGATGCCGTGCGCGAGCCAACGAGTTGTTCGATGCGTTCGCGCATCTCGCGCGCGGCCTTGTTGGTGAAGGTCAGAGCGAGTATGCGCCAGGGCTCGAAACCTTGCCCCAGCAGATGCACTATTTTGTATGTGAGCACTCTCGTCTTGCCCGAGCCCGCGCCGGCTATCACAAGAGTCGGCCCGTCGGTGTAGACCACCGCATCGCGCTGCTGAGAGTTGAGTTTATCCAGATAATTTTCCAAGTCGTGTGTATTGACGGATTTCGCATCAAATTTACGAAAAAAGTCCGGATGAAAGGGTGTGGGGTTAGGGGAAAAGGGCCGAATTATTTCTGGGGGAGGGAGGAAATTGCTAACTTTACGGCTTCAAAACCTTCAAACCAATCTCATGAAAAAAATTTTGCTTCTATTATCGAGCGTGGCCCTGGCAGGAATGCTGGCTTCATGCTCCGGCTCCAAAGCGGCCGAAACAGAAACCGACTATACCCAGTATGTGAATCCGTTTGTGGGAGCTGCGGCCACTGGCCACACCTTCCCCGGCGCCACACGCCCCTTCGGTATGGTGCAGACAAGCCCGGTGACCGGTGCTGTGGGCTGGCAGTATTGCTCGGAATACACCGATACTGATTCCCTGATCTGGGGCTTCTCGCAGACACACCTCAACGGTACAGGCTGCATGGATCTCGGCGACATTCTGATAATGCCTCTCACGGGCGACCGCGTGCGCGACTGGGACGGCTATCGCAGCACATTCGATAAGTCGACCGAAACGGCGACTCCCGGCTATTACGCCGTGGATCTCACCGGCGCAGGCGTGAAGGCTGAGCTCACTTCGACCTCGCGTGTAGCTCTTCATCGCTATACCTTCAACAAGGCCGATTCTGCTTCCGTGCTCATCGACCTCCAGCACGGGCCGGCCTGGAACGAAAAGCAGTATCATTCTCATGTTTCGGCGTGTGAGGTCACATGGGAGAATGATTCAACCCTCACCGGTCACGTGACCAACAGCGTGTGGGTGAAGCAGGATTATTTCTTTGTGATAACCTTCAACCGTCCGGTAGTCAAGACCACCGATCTTCCTATGGGCGAGACCGAGAAGGGTAAACGAATCATCGCCACATTCGACCTCAAGCCCGGTGAGCAGCTGATGGCCAAGATTGCCCTTTCGACCACAGGCGTGGACGGCGCAAAGCGTAACCTTGCCACGGAGCTTGCATCGTGGGATTTCGAGGGCGTGCGTGCCGATGCCAAGCGCGAATGGAACGACTATCTGAGCCGCATAGAGGTGACCGGAACCGATGACCAGAAGAAGAACTTCTACACCGGCTTCTACCATTCGCTCATCCAGCCAAACCGCATATCAGATGTGGACGGCATGTACCGCAACGCCAACGATTCCATTGTTAAGGCTTCGGGCGACGGCTTCTATTCGACTTTCTCGCTGTGGGACACCTACCGTGCAGCCCATCCGTTCTATACCGTGATTGTTCCCGAATGCGTTGATGATTTCGTAAGCTCGCTTGTTGACCATGCCGATGCCCAGGGCTTCATTCCCATCTGGGCTCTCTGGGGCAAGGATAATTATTGCATGGTAGCCAACCACGGTGTGTCAGTGATAGCCGAGGCTTACCGCAAGGGCTTCCGCGGCTTCGATGCCGAAAGAGCGTTTGATGCCATAAAGCGTACTCAGACCGTGTCGCATCCTCTGAAATCAGACTGGGAGACCTATCTGAAATACGGCTATTTCCCCTCCGACCTTATCAGGGCAGAGTCGGTGTCCTCGACTCTCGAATCGGTTTACGACGATTATGCCGCCGCCGACATGGCACGCCGCATGGGCAAGGAAGAAGATGCCGCCTATTTTGGCAAACGCGCCGACTACTACAAGAACCTGTTTGACACGCAGACTCAGTTCATGCGTCCGCGCATGAGCGACGGCAGCTGGAAATCACCCTTCAATCCCAGCCTTGTGGGTCACTCCGAGAGTGTGGGCGGCGACTACACCGAAGGCAATGCCTGGCAGTATACGTGGCATGTGCAGCACGACGTTCCCGGCTTGATATCGCTTTTCGGAGGCGAGGAAGCGTTCACCAACAAACTCGACTCGCTCTTCACCCTTGAACTTGTGACAACTCAGGCCGATGTGACCGGACTGATAGGCCAGTATGCCCACGGCAACGAACCAAGCCACCACGTGACCTACCTCTATGCTCTCGCCGGCAAGCCGTGGCGCACCCAGGAGCTCGTGCGCGAGATTTTCGACACCCAGTATCGTCCCGAGCCTGACGGCCTTTGCGGCAACGACGACTGCGGCCAGATGTCGGCATGGTATATGTTCTCCGCAATGGGATTCTATCCTGTTGACCCCGTGAGCGGCAACTATGTGTTCGGCGCTCCCCAGATCCCCGCCTTCACGCTGCATCTGAAAGACGGCAAGACCTTCGATATTAAGGCCGAGAATCTTTCGGAAGAGAATAAGTATGTGGGAGAGATACTGCTTAACGGCGAGCCTTACACCAAGCCCTACATTACCCACGAGGATATCATGAAGGGCGGCAACCTCGTCTACAGAATGCAGTCTACTCCTGCCAAGTAAAACCGGTGGCTGCCACATAATATGATAGCCGGTGTGTCAAGGAATTCCGACACACCGGCTTTTTTTCGTTTACTATCTTATTACTGACAGAAAATATGAAATTCTCGAGATTGAGGAAAAGAAAAGTCATTATTACGGTGAATTCTCTCAGCATGTTTGATTGCCATAGAACAAACCGGACTTATGGAGCATAAAAAAGAAACCGCCGCAGCCTTAGGCGGAAACCTCGGAGGCTGCGGCGGCAGTATAATCAATATTCTGGAGTAAGCTCAGGCGCGATTTACATCATGCCGCCCATGCCACCCATTCCGGGTGCGGGCATTGCGGGAGCGGGATTCTCCTCTTTCTTCTCGGCGATAACGCATTCGGTGGTAAGGAACATTCCTGCTATGGAAGCAGCGTTCTCGAGAGCCACGCGGGTAACCTTAGCGGGGTCGATAACGCCTGCTGCCAGTAGGTTCTCATACTGGTCGGTGCGGGCGTTGTAGCCGAAGTCGGCTGTGCCGTCCTTTACTTTCTGTACCACAACGGCGCCTTCTACACCTGCGTTGGCCACAATCTGACGGAGAGGCTCCTCGATGGCGCGGCGTACAATCTGGATGCCGGTGGTTTCGTCGGCATTTGCGCCGGTGAGGTCGGCAAGCTTCTCAACGCAGCGGATGTAGGCCACACCTCCGCCGGGCACGATGCCTTCGGCGATGGCTGCGCGGGTGGCGGAGAGGGCGTCGTCCACGCGGTCTTTCTTCTCTTTCATCTCCACCTCGGAGGGTGCTCCGATGTGGAGCACTGCAACGCCGCCAGCGAGTTTGGCCAGACGCTCCTGGAGTTTCTCGCGGTCGTAGTCGCTTGTGGTCTGCTCGATCTGAGCCTTGACCTGAGCTACGCGAGCTTCGATGGCATCCTTGGCACCGGCACCGTTCACGATGGTGGTGGTTTCTTTGTTAACCACAATCTTCTCGGCGCGGCCGAGATAATCAACGGTTGCAGATTCAAGCTTCATGCCCTTTTCCTCGGAGATTACGATACCGCCGGTGAGCACTGCGATATCCTCGAGCATTTCCTTGCGGCGGTCGCCGAATCCAGGTGCCTTCACGGCGCAGATCTTCAGAGAACCGCGCAGACGGTTCACAACCAGAGTGGCGAGAGCTTCCTGGTCAACGTCCTCGGCGATGATGAGGAGCGGACGTCCGCTCTGTGCCGAAGCTTCCAGAATGGGGAGGAGATCCTTGAGGTTGGAAATTTTCTTATCGTAGAGAAGCACGTAGGGCGACTCCATGAGGCATTCCATCTTGTCGGGGTTGGTGATGAAGTAAGGCGAGATATAGCCGCGATCAAACTGCATGCCTTCCACGATGTCAACGGTGGTTTCGGTGCCCTTGGCCTCGTCGACGGTGATGACGCCTTCTTTCTTCACTTTCTTCATGGCCTCGGCTATTAGATGACCTATGGCCTCGTCGTTGTTAGCCGATACGCGGGCTACGTCTTCGATTTTCTTGAAGTCGTCGCCTACTTCTTCCGACATAGCTTTGATGTTCTCGACTACCACTGCAACGGCTTTATCGATGCCGCGCTTGAGGTCCATGGGGTTGGCGCCGGCGGCCACGTTCTTAAGGCCGACGTTGATTATAGCCTGTGCGAGAACGGTGGCGGTTGTTGTTCCGTCGCCGGCATCGTCGCCGGTCTTGGAAGCCACTTCCTTTACTAGCTGTGCGCCCATGTTCTGGAACGGATCCTCGAGCTCAACCTCGCGTGCCACGCTCACTCCGTCCTTGGTGATGTGGGGAGCGCCGAATTTCTTTTCGATGATCACGTGGCGGCCTTTGGGGCCGAGGGTTACCTTTACGGCGTCGGCAAGAGCGTCTACGCCTTTCTTAAGCTCTTCGCGAGCCTTTATCTCGAATTTTATTTCTTTTGCCATAATGCTGTTTTGTTTTCAGATGAAAGTTATTGGGAAATAAACTGAAAAATGCCGGACGCTCAACCTATAACGGCGAGAACGTCGCTCTGGCGCATGATGAGGTATTTTTCGCCTTCGAACTCCACTTCGGTTCCGGCGTATTTGCCGAAAATCACGGTGTCGCCTTGTTTCAGGACCATTTCTTCGTCCTTGGTGCCGTTTCCGGCGGCTACTACTGTACCTTTGAGGGGTTTCTCTTTAGCTGAATCAGGAATGATGATGCCGGTGGCGGTAACTTCCTCAGCGGGAGTGGGAAGAATGAGCACGCGGTCGGCAAGCGGTTTGATGTTCATGATTTTATATTTGGTTAAGAGTTGTAAGATTCATTATTACATGAGGTATTACTGCATAATTCGTGCCAACCGGATATTTCTGCCACCGGTATGACAAAATGGCGTGACATGCCTTCGCTATGTCGCACTTTCAGAATAACAATTAAGGGTCGAGAAAGTTAGCCGGGGGTGGTGTGTCATAATGGCCGGGCCGGTGTCAGCGTGCCGTCTTCTGGTCGCCGGGGACGGGGAGTGCTGACTGGATGGCATCCCATGCCTCCTGCATTATGCGCGAGGTGTCGGTGTGGTCTGCGCTGCCGGGCATTATGGGCTTGTGGATGGTAAGGGTTATGCGCCCCCAGTGAGGCAACGTCTTGTTGCGGGGAAGCACACGGTAGGCGCCGTCTATAGTCAGCGGCACCACAGGCAGGTGGAATTCCTCGGCCAGGATGAAGGCTCCGCGTTTGAAGCGGTGCATGCGGCCGTCGAGCGTGCGCGCTCCTTCGGGAAATATCACAAGCGACATGCCGTCGCGCAGCAGGGTCTCTGCCCGCTCCATCGTCTGTTTGAGCGCGCCGGGAGTGGAGTTGTCCACGTAGATCTGATGAGACTTTTCGCAAGCCAGTCCTATCAGAGGCATCTTGCGCAGCTCCTTCTTCATCATCCACCGGAAATTATGGTGGAGGAGGGCATAGACGGTGAAGATGTCGTAAGCGCTCTGGTGATTGGCCACGAACACATAGCTCGTGGACGGATCGATATTATCTCTTCCCTCCACCTTTACTTTTACGAGCGTCATGGCCAGGAAAAGTTTTGCCCAGACCACCTGCGGATAATAACCGCCCCAGCGTCCGAAGCCGAGCACAGAAGCAGCCATGACAGTTAAAGCGGTGAGTACAGTGGCCACCAGCAGCACCGGGGCCATAATGAAAAGCTGATAGATGCGGTAAAGAATTATCATAGTAAAGGCAAAGTTAGATATCGCCGGTTTTCCATGCAAGTTTTTTTATTTAAATAACGGGTGCGATAAAATATTTGTGGTTGTTGGCAAAAAAGCGTAACTTTGCATGCAATAAAATTTTCAGACTAATCATCGATAGCCACTATGTCATTTATTGCAGAAAAAGTTAAGATGGATGGTCTTACGTTTGACGACGTACTGCTCATTCCCGCCTACTCGGAGGTACTGCCTCGCGAAGTAAATCTAAAGACAAAATTCTCCCGCAACATCACTCTCAACGTACCTATGGTCTCAGCGGCTATGGATACAGTAACCGAGGCAGGGCTGGCCATTGCCATTGCCCGCGAGGGAGGTATTGGAGTAATCCACAAGAATATGTCGATTGAGGAGCAGGCGCGTCAGGTGCATGCGGTGAAACGTGCCGAGAACGGCATGATATATGATCCGGTGACCATTAAAAAGGGTAGCACCGTGGCCGATGCTCTCTCCATGATGGCGGAGTTCCATATCGGCGGCATTCCGGTGGTGGATGATGACCGCAAGCTCGTGGGTATCGTCACCAACCGCGACCTCCGCTTCGAAAGCGACGTGAACCGTCCCGTAGACGAAGTGATGACCAGCGACGGTCTCGTGACCACCTCGCAGACCACTGACCTTGAGGAAGCTGCCAAGATTCTTCAGGAACACAAGATTGAGAAACTGCCTGTTGTGGACAACGACGGCCGTCTTGTGGGACTGGTTACTTACAAGGATATCACCAAAGCCAAGGACAAGCCCTTTGCCTGCAAGGACAAGTTGGGCCGTCTGCGTGTGGCTGCCGGTGTGGGCGTCACCGCCGACACCATGCAGCGCGTGGATGCTCTCGTGGCCGCAGGAGTGGATGCGATTGTAATCGACACCGCCCATGGACACAGCAAGGGTGTGATAAGCGTTCTCAAGGATGTAAAAGCCAAATATCCCAATATCGACGTTGTTGTAGGCAATATTGCCACCGGCGATGCCGCCCGCTATCTTGTGGAGAACGGTGCCGACGGTGTGAAAGTGGGCATTGGTCCGGGTTCCATCTGCACCACCCGCATTATTGCCGGTGTGGGCGTACCCCAGCTTTCGGCTGTGTATGACGTAGCAAAGGCTCTTGACGGCACCGGTGTGCCTCTGATTGCCGACGGCGGCATACGCTATTCCGGCGACATAGTGAAGGCTCTTGCAGCCGGAGCTTACAGCGTGATGCTTGGCGGAATGCTTGCCGGCGTGGAGGAATCGCCCGGCGATACAATCATCTACAACGGACGTAAATATAAGTCTTACCGCGGCATGGGCTCCCTGGAGGCCATGGAAAAGGGTTCGAAAGACCGTTATTTCCAGGGCAATGTGTCGGATGCCAAGAAACTCGTGCCTGAAGGTATTGCCGCCCGCGTGCCTTACAAAGGCAACCTCTATGAGGTGGTATATCAGATGCTTGGCGGTCTGCGTGCAGGCATGGGGTATTGCGGTGCTAAAGATATCGACGCTCTCCACGGCGCGATGTTCACCCGCATCACAAACGCAGGCGTGGCCGAAAGCCATCCCCACGACGTTGCGATAACCAGCGAGGCTCCCAACTACAGCGCATCCAACCGCTGATAACAGAGCCTGCGTAGAAAATAAATCTCAGTCCCGCGACGACTTCCTTCGCCGCGGGACTGTCTTTAAACATTTCTTGCTATTTTTTGCTGAATGAAAATTTTGATAACCGCACTTTCCATTTTGTTACTGGCCGGAATTGCCGTGCCGGAATCTGTTTCGGGAAGTTGCAGGCAGGACACAATCGCGGCTGATGCCGATTTTCTGAGGAAAGTGAGGGCGGCCCGTGATGCAGGTATTGACACTATGGCGGCGGTAAGAGCGGAGATAGCCGATTTCGCAGCCATGGCGGCTGCCGGACCTGATTCGCTCTCGGAAGTGGAATCGTTTCGTAATGGACTGCTCGTGTATGAGATAACCCGGATTATGGTCGATGAGCCCGTAAGAAGAGATACTGCCGCTCTCAACCGCTATTTTCTCAGCCATAGGGGTGAATTCCGATGGGACAAGCCTCGGTTCAAGGGCTATGTGCTTGCTGCTGTGAATGATTCCGTTGCCGATATTGCGGCAGAATGGCTTGCGGCCGGAAAGATAGACTGTGATACGGCCTCGCGGGCTCTCAGGCAGCGCTTCGGGCCGGGAGTGAAAGTGGAGCGCGTGCTTGCAGCCGAAGGAGCGGCTCCTGTCATAGACCGTCTTGTTTTCGGAGCTTCGTCCGTGGCGGCTCCTGAAGGTTTGTGGCCTGTACACCGTATTATCGGTGGGCGTGTTATTGCGGAGCCGGAATCGATGGCCGATGTGCGGCGTCTGGTGGAGGATGCCGTGAGGCGCGTACAGATGGAGAAATGGATTGACGACCTCCGTCGCCGCTATCCCTCAATGTGATTGCGTCATGTAATTCTCAGCCTTTTTAATGGATAATTTTTAAATCCTTTTGCCTTTCTTTAATTAAAACTTAAATTTGTATACAATTAAAAGCACGTTTCGAGATGAGAAAATTATTAAAATCAATGTCATTAGCCGCGATGTTTGCATTGTGCGGCACGGCTATGGCGCAGGAGACGGTGTGGCACAATCCGCTTGATGTGCCTGCAGGTAAGACATTTGTTCACAATCAGGCCTGGAATGAGGACGGCGGAAATTACGCCCGTCTGCCCATGCGTGCGAAAGACAAAGTGCGCGAGGCGGTCTGGGATCTCTCTCGGAATTCGGCGGGAATCACTCTCCGTTTCAAGACCGATGCCAAGGATATCAATGTGAAATACACGGTGGGCGGCGGAATGTCGATGCCCCATATGCCCGCTACGGGAGTATCGGGCATTGACCTGTATCGTGACCGCGACAAAGGTTTCTGCTTTGGCAGCTATTCATTCGGAGACACAGTACGGTACTCATATTGCGTGGATCGCGGTGTGCGTCCCGGCGCCATGGAGGAGTTCACTCTTTATCTTCCCCTTTACAATACGGTAAATGAAATGTGGATAGGAGTTCCCGATGGTTCTCGGTTTGAGTTTGTGGCACCAGAGGCAGTAAAGCCGCTGGTGCTTTACGGAACATCTATCGCTCAGGGTGCGTGCGCATCGCGTCCGGCCATGGCGTGGGGCAATATCCTGTCGCGCAATCTCGGCATGCCGCTCGTAAATCTCGGCTTTTCGGGCAACGGCCGTCTGGAGCCGGAACTTATCGATATGATAAACGAAATTGATGCCGAGGCGATTATGCTGGACTGCATGCCCAATCTCATTGGCCGCTCGTCGGAGGAAATCGAGAGTCTTGTGACCGAGGCTGTAAAGCAGATACGCAAAGTTCATCCCGATGTACCCGTGGTGCTGATAGAGCATGCCGGTTACAGCAACGCGCCCACCAATGAGGTGAAGTTCTATGAGTACGACCATTCGAATAAAGCGCAGCGTAAAGCTTATGAGGCACTGAAGACTTCTGGTGTGAAGAATCTGTATTACATAGAGCGGGGCGACCTGGGTGTGCTCCCCGAGGGCATAGTGGACTATGTGCATCCCTCCGATCTTGGCATGATGCGTCAGGCCACGGCCGTTGAGCGCCATCTGCGCAAGATTCTTGATAAATAGAGACAAACCAACCTAAACAATCAGAACTGCAATGAAAAAAGTATTTGTAACGGCGGTGTTCGCTGTCATGGCGTCGCTGTGTGTATTTGCGGCCAAGCCCAAGGCCCAGCATGTGATTCTTGTGGGCTTCGACGGATGGGGTGCCTATAGCCTGCCGAAAGCCGATATGCCGAATGTCAAGAAACTTATGTCGGACGGTTGCTATACCCTCGACAAGCGTACGGTGCTTCCGTCGTCGAGCGCTCCCAACTGGGCCTCTATGTTCATGGGTGCTCCCACCGAGATTCACGGCTACACCACATGGGGCTCGAAGACTCCCGAGATTCCTTCACGTGTGGTGGAGAAAAACAATATTTTCCCCACTGTTTTTCAGGTGACCCGCAATCAGCATCCCAAAGCCGAAATAGGAGTGATTTATGAATGGGATGGAATAAAATATCTGGTGGACACCCTTTCGCTGAGCTACCATGCACAGTCGGTTGACGCGCAGAAATATCCCGAGCGCACCGCCGCTATGGCCGAGAAATATATCAAGGAGAAGAAACCCGAGCTGCTTGCGGTGTGCTTCGACGAACCCGACCATGTGGGACACGCCATTGGCCATGACACCCCCGAATATTATACGAAGCTCACGGAAATAGACGGCTATCTGGGCCGTATAATGAAGGCCGTGGAGGATGCCGGCATTGCCGACGAGACAATAATAATCGTAACCTCCGACCATGGCGGAATCGAAAAGGGACATGGTGGCATCACGCTCGAGGAGATGCGCACTCCGTTTATAATCAGCGGCAAGAATGTGAAAAAGGGTGGAGCTTTCCCCGAGAGCATGATGCAGTATGATGTTGCATCCACAATAGCTTATGCACTTGGCGTGGAGCAACCGCAGGTATGGACCGGACGCCCCATGACGCAGGTGTTCAAGTGATAGCAGGCAACAGTTAAAAGGCGTCTGACTTACAGCATTAAGCCGCCCGACAGTGATTTTTCACCGCGGGCGGCTCTTTTTTTCGGCTAATTTTAGTAACTTTGGACGCAAAATAGTAACTTAATAAGCTATATAGTGAAAATAAACAAGATACTTACGCTTGCCGCGCTGATGTTCACGGCCGTGACGTCCGTGGCCCAGACCAATATCGTGGAGCAGGTGGCATGGGTTGTAGGCGACCAGCCCATCTGGAAATCCGAAATCGAGGCCCAGTATAACAACATGCAGAACGAGAACATCAACATCAAGGGCGATCCCTATTGCGTGATTCCCGAGCAGCTTGCTATCGAGAAACTTTATCTGCACCAGGCCGATGTAGACACCATCGAGGCACCTAACGGCCAGGTGGTCAACGAGGTTGAACAGCGTATCAACTTCTATATAAACCAGTTCGGCTCCAAGGAGAAAATGGAGGAGTATTTCCGCAAGACAATGCCTGAGATACGCGAGTTTCTCACCGAGATAGTGCGCAACGGTTACCGTGTGCGCAATGTCCAGCAGAACCTCACCAAGAATATCAAGGTTACGCCCAGCGATGTGCGTAAGTATTACGACGCTCTGCCCCCGGATAGCATTCCGTTCGTGCCGATGCAGGTCGAGGCGGAGATAATGACGCTCTATCCCGTGATTCCGCGTCAGGAGGTTGAGGATGTGAAAGCCCGTCTGCGCGATTTCTCCGAAAGTGTGGCCAAGGGCGAGAAAGAATTCTCCACACTTGCCATACTCTATTCCGAGGACAAGGCCAGCGCTGTGCGCGGCGGTGAGATAGGTTTCATGGGCCGTGGACAGCTCGACCCCGAGTATGCCGCAGTGGCGTTCAACCTCAATGATTCCAAACGCGTGTCGAAAATCGTAGAGAGTGAATATGGTTTCCATATCATCCAGCTTATAGAGAAGCGTGGCGACCGTATCAACACCCGTCACATTCTGTTGCGTCCCCGCGTTTCCGACGCCTCTCTGCAGGAGGCGCTCAACCGTCTGGATACAGTCCGTGCAGATGTGGTAGATCGGAAGAAAATAACCTTTGAGGAAGTGATCCCGCTTGTGTCGCAGGATAAGGATACCCGCAACAACCGCGGACTGATGGTGAACCCGCAGACGGGAACATCGCGCTTCGAGATGTCGGAGCTTCCTCAGGAAGTGGCCAAGGCTGTAAACGACATGCAGGTGGGCGATATCTCCAAGCCTTTCGTGATGATGGATCCCAAACACAACCGCGAGGTGGTGGCTATGGTGAAGCTCGTGAACCGCATCGACGGCCACAAGGCTAATATGGCCGATGACTACCAGACGGTGAAGAACATGTATGAGAATGCACGCCGCGCCGAACTTCTCGAGCAGTGGCTGGAGAAGAAGATAGCCGACACATACGTGCGCATTGAGGACGGATGGCGCAACTGCGACTTCCAGCACAAAGGATGGATAAAGGAAGCAAAGAAATAACACGGCTCCGGTGCCTGGCAGCTCCGGCGCTCATGCTGGCCCTTATCCTGCCCGCAATATGTGGCGCCGCTCCCCAGCAGCGCCGTGCTCCCCGTACACCCCGCGCGCAGCAGGCCAAGGTTATAAAGCCTGCCATTCCTGAGGCTGACCGTAACCAGGCCGACAAGGTGTTTCTGGAGCATGCCGATATGCTTCATTACGAGAAAACCTACGACGACGAGTATGAGCAGTATCAGGTGCTGACAGGCAATGTTAAGATGCGCAAGGGCGGCATGTTCATGTTCTGCGACAGCGCGTATTTCTACGAGGAGTCCAATTCCATGGATGCCTTCGGAAACGTGAGGATGGAGCAGGGCGATACGCTGTTTGTGTATGCCGATGAGCTGAACTACAACGGCGAGACAGAACTCGCCGTGCTTTATGCTGATGCCGGCAGCAAAGTGCGCCTCATCAACCGCGACGTGAAGCTTGAGACCGATGTGTTCAACTACGACATGGCGGCCGAGGTGGGCTATTACGATGTGGGCGGTGTGCTCACTGACGCTGAAAACCGCCTGGAGTCAATGCAAGGCGAGTATCATCCCGACACGAAGGACGCCATTTTCAACCTTGACGTACATCTGCGCTCGCTCCGTCCGGCCGATACTCTTTATATCAACACCGATTCGCTGCGCTACAATACTTTTACCAACCTTGCCCGTTTGGTGAGCCCGAGTGAAATCATTAATCGTGACGGAACCATCTATTCCTCGCTCGGCACTTACAACACGCGCACGGGTGAGGCTGATCTCTACCGACGTTCGCTGGTGGTGACAAAGCGCGGCAACACTCTCACGGGCGACACGCTGTTCTACGACCGCACGCGCCAGTATGGCGAGGCCTTCGGCAATATGATACTTACCGACAGCGTAAGGCAGTCGTCGCTGCAGGGCGACTATGGTTTCTACGACGAGGTGCGCGACAGCGCTTTCGTCACCGGCCGCGCCCTTGCCAAGGAATACTCGCAGAAGGATACCCTCTATCTTCACGGCGACACCATCACCGCCTATCTTGATACGGCGGATTCCTCTTACGTGACAAACGCTTTCCACCGGGTGCGTTTCTACCGTGTGGACCTGCAGGGCCTGTGCGACTCGCTTAGCTTCACCCAGCGTGACACCATCCTCTACATGTACCGTCACCCCGTCATTTGGAACGAGGAGCGGCAGATATTCGGCAATGTGATTTATGTGCATCTCAACGATTCCACCGTTGACTGGGCGCGTCTGCCCGAAACCGGCATGATGGCCGAGCATATAGCCGAGGACTGCTACAACCAGCTTTCGGGAAGCGACATGACAGCGTGGTTCAACGATTCCACCATCCGCCGCCTTTACGTTGAGGGAAATGTGGAGGTGATAATGTTCCCCATGGAATCCGATTCCACCTACAATAAGTTCGCCCAGACCGAGAGCAGCTTTATGGATGCCTATTTCAACGGCAATTCCGTGGAGAGAATCAATTTCTGGCCTGAGACCAACTCTACGGTCACTCCGCTCTATCTGGCCAAACGAAACTCTTATTATCTCAAGCGGTTCCGCTGGTATGGCGACATCCGCCCCATGAATCCCGATGATGTGTTTGTGGTTCCCGAGGGTATGATTGAGCTTATGAACAGTGCCGTGGAGGAAAGCAAAGCCTCAAAATCGCGCAAGGAGCAGACCAAGCGCCGCCCCGGTGCGCCGTCCCAGGTACGTCCCGACGCATCCTTGAGTCCGGCTGCTGAAGGCCTGAAGGATGTGGAGTTAATGCCGAAAACTGACACCTCCGCCTCGCCGGCCTTGGAAACGACCCTCCCGCTAAAGCCTGCCGAAAAACCGCTTACCCACCCCATAAACTGATTTCTCAGCCCGGAATTACGCATCGCCATTCTGAAGGCTCTCGCGAATCATCCCATGCATTAGGCCCTTACCCATTGCGGTACAATATGCCAGATTTACGTCCATAAGGGGATATCGACGCAATATGATATCGGTACACATTTCCCGTGATAACTTCTGCAACCTGCCGTCCGCGAGAACTTTTTTGTCGGGGAAATTTATTAAATTTGTGTAGTGTAATTGCCTTAAAGCGCACCAATTATGAAACTGTCAGTTCTCCACATCATACCATTTTTTGCCGCCCTTGCCTTTATACTTCCGCAGGGCTGCACGCCATAGGCCGGGCGCTCCGGCCTCGAGCACATCGAAGCAATTATCGACGAGCACCCCGACTCGGCCATGACCCTCATCACACAGGTTGACACCGCCACACTCCGCTCCGACGCCGACCGCGCCCTCTACCACGTGCTGCGCAATCTCGCTCTCTATAAATCATTCAACGATAGTCTGGACGAAAATGCGCTTTCAGCGGCTACAGACTATTTCCTGGAGGAGAAAGATTATTTCCATGCCTCCCTGTCGCTCTATCTGCAGGGAAATCTTAGAGCCGGTTCCCCAATATTTGTTA
>LUJP01000084.1 GCA_001689535.1 Bacteroidales bacterium M5 | reverse complement strand
CCGCCTAAAACTTGTTAGACAGCCTCTCTCATTGTTGGGTCGATATCACTCCTCGCGGAGTGATGCCTTTATGTTAGTATGCCTAACAAAATTCTGATTAGATGCCTATGTTAGGACCTTCGCCATACTGAGGAGCACCAACATCCTGCCAGAGACGCTCGCTGTTGAGGTTACCATTCTTGAGGACTTCAATGCCCGGAGTGAAACCTTGACGAGAATAAACCTCTTTCAGAATATCCTTCATCAAATCTGTAGGAGCTATAGCTCCAAGATTGGCACGACGTTCAAAAATGTTAGCAGGAATAGAATGTGAAGAATAGTCAGTACGAGCTACAAGATTAGATCCAAACTTAGGAATACCTGAACGACGAGCTGTAGCAAAGTGCTCAAGAGGCATATACATGAAGTGGATTTCCATGTTGAGGAAGATCTTCTCAAGGTCATCGGCCTTGTTGCCGGTGAGCTGGAAGTCAGGCTTAGCAAGAAGCGCTTCAACTTCTCCAGCCTGAAGAGCTATGCTTACATCATCAGGCGAATATCCGTATGTCTTATTATAATAAGGAACATTGTTTACACGTGCCATTTTATCGTAAGCTTCAACTGACTGGCGAACTGCAGTCTGGAAATACTGGTTAGCACTACCGAGGCCGGCAACGCCACCGTATGTAGCAAACTCGGCAAGGTAGAAGTTAACCTCAGCGGCAGTAAGATACATGTCAGTACGGGGAACATCATCCTGATGGTCTACCGAAGTAGCCTGCTCTCCGGGAATACGCTTTACAGAATAGTCACCATTGGTTCTAATCATAAGCTCGCTCATAACAGAGTAGGGACGATAGCTGTAGTTACCACCGGGAAGTTCAAGCTGATATCCACCGGCATCTTTTGTTGCGCTATAGTTAAACAGCTGGAAAAGTTCAGGATCCTTGCTGGAAGTTGCATCATAGTCATCGGGAAGACCGATATAGCGAGCCCAGAGGTCACCGCCAAATTCATCTTTCCATTTTGCGAAACCGCCAGCAGCATTCTTTTCGTAACGCTCGCGAACTACCGGGGGAATATATGCCTCATATCCATGGGTAAGATACCAGTCAACATTTTTAGCATGCCAATCATTCTTTTCATACATGAAACGAACACGGGGGTCGCGGTTCTTAAGCTGCCAGTCAAGAACTTTAGCGGCGGGAGCACCACCCCAACTGCTGATAGTGTTTTCGCCTGAACCAAAAGCGAGCTCACCCGGATCAATGCCTACAGCCTCATTTGAAAGGCGAGAGTCACCCTTGGCATACATAACATCATCAGCGGCATCAGTTATCACACCATCAGCAACAGCCTCGGCAACGATAGATTTTGCGAGGGCAAGATCGCGATGGATGAGACGTGTGGCAAGTTTCACACGAAGTGAGCTTGCAAACTTAGCCCATTTACTCCAGTCAAGACCATAGATTATATCCTGTGAGGCGGCAGCAGTTGATGCAGGAGCAGACTTGAACACTGAGACAGCGTTTTTAAGCTCGGTATTCCAGAGGGGATATAGGTCAGAAAGTTTGTCGTAATTAGGCTTCAGAGGGCCATCATAAGCGGTACGGCCACCTTCAGTATAAGGCATATCGCCGGTGCGGTCAGCGTCAAAAAGACCACCATATATTGTCAGGACACGAATTGCCTCTAAGAAAGGTGTTGCTTCAGCCTTAGCTTCATCAGACATGATAGTCATTTCATGCTCCATTGCAGCAAGATATTTCTGCTGATTCGTCATCATTCCCACAGAACCCTGTGAGATACCGATGAGACGGCTATTGGTATAAGAGCCTGTAAAGCCAAGCATCTGGCTGGTCTTGAACCATGACGGAGCATCGTAGAACCATAGTGTATAGCCGTGGGGATACATACGGAATTCTGCAGATGCGAGCAACTGTGCGGCAGAAGCCGATGGCAATGAGTTGGGAGGAGTATTTTCTTTCGACCAGTCATCCCGGCAGCCTGTTAACCCAACCAACATTGAGCAGGCAACAATAGATGAAAGGAATTTTTTATAAGTTTTCATATAATATTGAATCTTCAATAATGTGTTTTTAGAATTGAGCGTTAACAGTAAATGTGAAGCTTGCAACTGTTCCTTCATATCCGCGGATACGGAACTCATGCGAACGTGTACTGCGAACAGACTCGGGATTGATATTATTCTTAAGGCTGTTATGGAGATAGCCGAGGTTATGACCGGTAGCGGTAAGGGTGAGACCCTTGGCACCGATTTTGGATGCTATATTAAGCGGGAGTGAGTAGCTGAGAGATACCTCGCGGAGAGCAACATAGTTGAGTTTGTGGAACCATGACTCATTTACTACGCCAATTCCCCAGTCATTCACATAAGTGTGATAGATACTTGCATGAATAGGCTCTACCATGCCCTTGTCCATAAGCTCGCGGAAAGTCTCGCCTGTCGCATACTGCCCGGTTCCTACAGTATAGGTGCCATTTGGAACAGGAATTTCTGTGCCTTTCAGTATGATACCCTCGGGTATAACACCGTCATTGTACTGACGACCGTTCCACATTGAAGTGTAGGAAGCACCTCCATGTGCGGCATCACGCCATTTGAGAGAGTACTCAGTAGCACCACGGCCTGTACCGTAACGGTTGTCGTAGGAAGCCACGTAGCCACCCCAGCGGCCGTCGATTGCAACATTGAGTCGGAGATTTTTCCAACGGAGGTTGGTAGAAACGCTACCAAGGAATTTCGGGTTAATGTCACCTACTTCCTCAATCTCACCGCTGCGAATGTAATATGCAGTCATACCGTTAACATCCTTCTCATAAGCAAGTACAGGAAGACCTGATCCTTTTACCTTGAGTGAGCCATCTTCATTATACTGGTCCACATCCCTAAGAGGATTGGAATCGGTGAGAAGAAGACCGTAAGCACCGCCTACTTTTGCAACAGAAGCCATACGGAAGTTACCGTAAGCTACGTCACCGGAAAGAGGAACGTAGCCAGTGGCATCGGGGTGAAGCTCAACAATCTTGGAGCGGTTGCGGGTATAGGTAAAGTTGATATCCCATGTCCAGTCCTTGGTTTCGATGGGAGTGGCATTGATGGCAAGCTCTATACCTGCATTCTGGATATTACCGGCATTTATAAGCTTTTTGGAAATACCCGAAACAGAAGGAACATCAAGGGTCATAATCTGGTCCTTGGTATTTTCCTTATAGTAGGCGAAGTCAATGCCGAAGCGGTTGTTGACAAAGCGCCAGTCGATACCGAACTCCCAGGAGGTCTTACGTTCAGGCTTCAGGTTAGATGAAATAGCAGTCGAGGGAGGAGTTGTGATTGCAACATTTCCTCCGCCATGGGGAGCATTGACAAAACCATAGGAGGAGATGATACGATAGGGATCGGTATCGTTACCTACCTGTGCCCATGATCCACGGAACTTAGCCATTGATACCCACCAGGGGAGATACTCGCGGAAAGTATTGTCGGCAAGCCATGATGCGGATACAGAGGGATAGAAGTAGCTGTATTTGCCATGTCCGTCAGAATAAACAAGAGTAGATGACCAGTCATTACGGCCGGTTACGTCAAGGTAAACCTGACCCTTCCAGCTTGCGCCGATCTGAGCCATTGCCGACCACATGGTCTTGGTACCGCTTATGGTGCCCGAGAAGCTGGCGGGATTCTTTGAGTTGTTGATGAAGTACTTGTTAGGGATAGCAAGACCTCCGTTAGTATTCATGGACATAGCCTGATTGAATGAGTGGTAGTACTCACCGCGAGCCATAGCATGAACCTCGAAGTCGCCAAAGTCCTTGTTGAAATTAGCATTTATATTGAGGTTGGTCTGCTCTTTGGTTGACTGGGAAAGGGCATAATAACCATTGTCAAGAGCTGCATTCGTTCCAGGGTTCTTGGTTTCGCCTCTCACATAGTAGTAATTGAACGATCCCTCAGCTGAGAAGCGCAGGAAATCGAAAGGAGCAAAAGTAACCTTTGCATTAGGACGAACTACTGTCTCCTTACGATATGTGTTGTTCTCATTTATACCCCACCACAGACTGTTTGCTCTGTTGTAGTAGTTATCATCACCGAGCTGGGGAAGACCTCCGTTTGAACCTTTGTAGTTGTTCTTTTCACCATTAACATCTACCCAGGGAGTTAGAGAACCGTACACAAACTGCTCGCCAAGGTTAAGCATAGCGTTACGGGGCTTTGAACTTGCGAATGTAACACCGCCTTCAACGTTAATAGTCTTGCTCACCTGGTGGGAAGCCTTGAGCATCATATTGTAACGCTTGAAGTCATTCTCTACAACAGTACCTTCAGCATATTTGTAGCCTGCTGACATATAGAAGTTTGTAGTCTCATTTCCACCGCTCACAGCAACATTAGTCGTCGAATTGAAACCGGTGCGGTATGCATTCTTATAGTTGTCCTTATGGGCAATATAAGGACGGATAGAGCCGTCCAGATACTCAAACGGTTCACCATCATACGGATCTCCCCAAAGGGCTGAGGTGCTATATGAGCGGACAGAACGCATACCATCTGAATTTATAGGCAGACCTGTATACCAAACATCCGAAGAGTATTTACCGGCGGCACCGGAACGCAGGCCCATACCGTAATAGTTGTTCAGACCGGGAGTGGAGATATGCCAGTCGCAGCCGAGAGTCTGGGTAACGGTCACGCCGTACCCCTTCGAGCCTTTGCCGCTCTTGGTAGTGATCACAACCACACCGTTAAGACCGCGCGAACCGTAGAGAGCGGTAGCGGCAGCGCCTTTCAGCACCGATACAGACTCGAAGTCGGCGGGGTTGAGGTTCTTCAGCTCATTACCGTAGTCATTGGAGTCGCCGTTCCAGTCAGCAGATGAATCATGCACGCTATTGTCAAGAATGATACCGTCTACAACGTAGATAGGCTGGTTGTTGGTGCCGAGGGTGGAGGCACCGCGGATTTCAATCTTATTCGTACCGAATAGACCGCCGTCCGACTGGTTGATGTTCACGCCGGCAACCTTTCCCTGAAGTGCCGAAACTGGATTTACGAGGTTAGTATTTTGCTATACATTTGCTGATGTTTAAGAGGGCTAATTTTCAAATAGTTATATTATAGGCCGATTCTGTCTGTTTTCCTCAAATTGCCCTTATTTTTGCATTCAGTACACAATTAGTATGACTTGGTTGTTAATATCTGTTGTAAGCCGCTTTTCACCTCTGATTACGCCTCATTACCGGTTCATCAATAAGGATAACCTCCTATGGCTAAAGTAGAAATAATATACCCTCCTGGCTCTTCTGACTCTCTTTGAAAATATAGTACGGATTTAGTACAATCTTAAGTGATTATACTTTTGATGATATGCGTAAGAGGGTATTTAATACCAAGAGTTAGACACCCACTCATACTATTTCCTGAAAACTATGAAGCTGATTCGTTTGCCATGGTAAGGAAAGGGTTGATTTGCTGTTTTACAAACATATTTGTAACTTTGTGCGACCATCGCGCGGGCGAGAGGATTATCCCGGCTCGCCCGCGTTGTTTCTAACTAATCCTCCTGAGCTTTGGACACAGTCCCTTTACCCTTCCTTCAGATTCTATCCGACCTGATTCCGCTGCAGACTTCCGTGCAGTTTCCGGCCCACTTCGGCCTCGCCCAGATCATCGCACTCCTATTTGCAATTTTGGCGCTCCTCGTTTCAGCTTTCGTCTCCGGAAGCGAGATTGCTTTTTTCTCGCTCACGCAGCCGCAGATGGAAGAACTTGAGGAAACCCCCAAGGGAGAACGCACGCTCTCCCTCATCCGCCAGCCCGAACGACTTCTGGCCACCATCCTCATAGCCAACAATCTGGTCAATGTGACCATTGTAATACTCTGCAACTTTGCCTTAGGCCCCATATTCGAGGGCATGAGCCCTGTGCTCAGCTTCATATTGCAGACGGTAATCCTCACATTCCTCATTCTGCTTTTCGGCGAGATTCTGCCCAAACTCATGGCCAACTCCGGCAATATGCGCTGGGTGCGCATGGCCACAGGCGGCGTGCAGTTCCTGTCATCGCTGTTCCGACCCATATCGTCCATGCTTGTGCGCAGTTCGGTGATTGTGGAGAAGGTTGTGACCAAAAAACAGCACGACGTCACCGCCGACGAACTCTCGCAGGCCCTGGAAATCACCGATGTGAAGACTCCTGATGACAAAGAGATGCTAGAGGGCATCCTGCGGTTCGGCGACACCACCGCCTCCGAGGTGATGACACCCCGCGTGGACATGACCGACATTGAAATCAGCTCCGACTTCAACACCGTGATGTCGGTGGTGATCGAGAGCGGATATTCCCGCCTGCCCGTCTACCGCCAGACGCAGGACTGCATAGAAGGCATCCTCTACTCCCGCGACCTGCTGCCCTACATAGGTTCGGCGAAGGCCGATTTCGACTGGCGCAAACTTCTGCGCGAACCTTATTTCGTGCCGGAATCACGCATGATCGACGATCTTCTCGAGGACTTCCGCCGACGCCGCATCCACATGGCCATAGTCGTTGACGAGTTCGGCGGCACTCAGGGAATAGTGACCATGGAGGACGTACTTGAGGAAATAGTGGGCGACATTAACGACGAATACGACGAGGAAGAGAAAACCTACCGCCGTCTGCCCGACGACACATACGTGTTTGAAGGCCGCACCATTCTCTCCGACTTCTTCCGCATCACCGGTCTGAACGAAGACGATTATGAGGACGTGACCGAGGATTGCGAGACTCTCGCCGGAATGCTTCTGGCCATAAAAGGAGATTTCCCCAAAGCCAAAGAGCCCCTTGTCTACGGCCGCTGCCGCTTCCTGGTGCTTGGCGTGTCGTCCCACCGCATCACCGAGGTAAGAGTGAAGGTGATGCCCGATGTCCAGACCGACCAGAGCGAGTTGCCTGAAGTCGACTGACACTTTTCCCCGCTCCACCGCAATGCCTCTCAACGCCACCGAGCCGTTTGTCTCCATCCCTGCCGAAGGTGTGGAAATTTACACTGCACCTATTGCCACAGACGGCAGCCGAGGCTCACGCCGCGAGGCCGAAAAGGCGGCTACGGCACGTCTTGTCACAACCCTGTTCGGCCCGGGAGCCACAGTAGCGCATAGCCCCGACGGCGCACCACGGCTTATCCTGCCCGACACCGCCACGACCGCTCCCGAAATTTCAATCAGCCACTCACTCCACACTGTTGTCCTTGCCGTTGGTCGCACCCGCAGGCCTATAGGCGTGGACATAGAGCAGCCCAGGCAACAGCTTGTGCGCGTGGCCGCACGTTTTCTCGCTCCCGAAGAAATTCCCATCCATGGCGCTCACCAAGAAAATCTACTGCGTGCCTGGACAGCCAAAGAGGCTGCCTTCAAAGCCGCAGGTATAGTCAGTCTGACCCTCGCCGACATCCGTCTGGACGCCACGGCATCCCGCGCCATGATTCCATCCAGCCCTTCGGTTGACATCCGCCTCAGCCACTTTCCGGGCCCCGACGGCAGCCTCATAGCCCTTGCCATCCGATAAGCTTAACCTTTTTTATGTGAGGAGCACTTTTGGCCGCATTGGTTGTTTTACAATTAAATTGTAAATTTGCCATAACGAAATATCTCTCTGCTCCCCGACTATGAGTAACCCCACGCGCCATTCCCACAACCCGACAGCTGCCGACGCCGCCATGCGTCAGCGCCAGCTTGAGGAACGTCTGCGATTTCTGATAAGCCGCCTCGGCATCACCCAGGCCGAATTCGCCCGGCGCATCAGCGTTGACCCCACCAACCTTTCCAAGATGCTCAACGGCAAGCTGCGCATCTCCCGCAACCTCATAAACCGCATAGCGCTCGACCTTGGCGTGTCGCTCGAGTGGCTCGAGACGGGCCGTTCCCTCCCCTTCGACAAACCGACAGTAGCTCCCGAAGGGGCCATTCCCGTTTACGATGTGGATGTATGCGCCGGAGCGTCGGAACTCACCGCCGAATTCACCACCGACCGCATCATAGGCTCGGTGAAGTTTCCCGGCGTAAGCTCGCGTGCGGTGATTGTGCGCGTATCGGGCGACAGCATGGAGCCTGAGATCAAACCCGGTTCCTATATAGCCATACGTCCCGTTTCTGACCCTTCGTGCATATCGTGGGGACAGATCTACGTGATTGTCACCGACGATTTCCGCCTGGTGAAACATGTGGATCGCAACCCCGACCCCTCCGTCCTCACCCTGCGGAGCACAAATCCGGCTTATGCCGACATGGAAATGCCCCGCGCAAAAATCACCGGACTATTCCTTGTGGAAGCCATACTAAATCTCAAAATAAATGGTTAAGATTATCTCCTCTATGCGAGGCGCCATACTTTCAGTGGCCCTGCTCCTGCTCGGCGCCGCGTCTCTTCAGGCCGCCGTTCCCTCGATATCTATCCGTGAAAAGGCCACACGCTTTTTCGACCAGAAAGAATGGGCCAGTGCGACAGCCATGTACGGCCTGCTGATTTCAGAATCGCCTTCCGATGCCGACGCCTACGCCCATGCCATAGTGGCCGCCGGTATGCTCGACGACCCTACAGGCCAGCTCGATCTCACCACCCGCGCCCTGAACGCGGCCCTGCCGCTCGACTCCCTTTTCAGCCGTGTGGAGCGCCTGAGTCTCTCGCTGGCGCAGACCTCGCTCTATCGCGACTTCCTGCTGCGCGTGCGCCACGCCCATCCCTGGATGTCGCGCAACATCGACTCCCAGCTTCTGCGATACTATACCTTCCGCCGCAACCCCTACGGCATGATCGCATGCAGCCGGCAGATGCTCGCCGGAATGCCTGACCATCCTGATTTCCTCTATCCTCTGGCCCAGGGGCTGCTCCTCGACGGCCGTCCTGAAGAGGCTATGAAAGTCTATCTCAAAATCCTAGCAATCAATCCCGAATCGCTCGAGGCACTTCTGTATCTGGGCAACTACCACGCCGACCGTGCCCGCACAAGCGAGACAGACCGCCAGGCAGCCATAGACTATCTTTCCCGCGCCGCCGCCCTCCGCTCCACCCCCTACATATCCCGCCGCCTCGCCGCTCTGCGACAGTAAGAGCTCAAGTTTTTCTTGCCCCACAGCGGGGAATTCCGTATATTTGTAGAGATAAGCCTTAAATATCACGAAAAATGGACAGACTCAACGACATCGCCAAGCATTTCGCCATCGAAGGTGAAATAGCCGAAATAAAGCCTCTCGGCTCCGGCCTGATCAACGACACCTATAAGGTGACGACCAAAGGAACCGATACACCCGACTATGTGCTCCAGCGCATAAACCACCACATTTTCACCGACGTGGACGCTCTGCAGAGCAACATCACGGCCGTGACACGCCACCTGCGCCGCAAACTCGAAGCCGATGGAGCCACTGACATCGACCGCCGCGTGCTTAATTTCCTGCCCACCGTGGAAGATGCGTCGAAAACCTACTTTTTCGACGGTGAGAACTACTGGCGCGTTATGACCTTCATACCCGATGCCCTGACATTCGACATCGTGAACCCCGAATACTCCCGCCACGCAGGCCGCGCCTTCGGCAAGTTCCAGGCCGACCTTGTAGACATCCCGGAGACACTGGTGGAGACCATCCCCGACTTCCACAACATGGAATTCCGCCTGCAGCAGTTGCGCGAGGCCATAGCCGACGACAAAGCCGGCCGACTCGCCAACGTGCGCGACATAGCCGACAAACTGCTTGCCCACGCCGACGAGATGTGTCTGGCCGAGCAGCTTCACCGCGAGGGCCGTCTGCCCAAGCGCATCAGCCATTGCGACACCAAGGTGAACAACATGCTTTTCGACCGCGACGGAAAGGTGCTGTGCGTCATCGACCTCGACACCGTGATGCCCTCCTACGTGTTCAGCGACTTCGGCGACTTCATGCGCACCGCCGCCAACACCGGCGCCGAGGACGATCCCGATCTTGACCGCGTGAACTTCAACATGGACATATTCCGCGCTTTCACCGAAGGCTATCTCGAGAGTGCCGGAGTGTTCCTTACCCGCGAGGAAATCGAGAACCTTCCCTACGCCGCCGCCCTCTTCCCCTACATGCAGGCCGTGAGATTCTTCGCCGACTATCTGAACGGCGACACATATTACAAGACAGCCTACGCCGACCACAACCTCGTACGCACCCGCGCTCAGATAAAACTCTTCGAGAGCGTGCTCGAGAACACCCCGGCCATGAAAGCCTTCATAGCCGAACGCATATAACCATTCAAAGCATCCGATGCAGCTGAACCACCTGTCACTCGCCAACTTCAAGAATATCGCAGAGGCCTCGCTCGATTTCTCGCCCAAAATCAATTGTTTTCTGGGCAACAACGGAATGGGCAAGAGCAATCTGCTCGACGCCATATTCTATCTGAGTTTCTGCAAGAGTTTCTCGGGAATGACCGACGCCATGCTCATGCGCCGCGGCGAGGACTACGCCATGGCCAAAGGCCTCTACCTGCGCCGCGACACCCCCGAGGAAGTGTCGCTGGGCCTCGCCCGCGGCCGCCGCAAGACTCTCAAGCGCGGAGGCAAGGAATATCAGCGGCTCAGCCAGCACATAGGCACATTCCCCATAGTGATGGCCGCCCCGCAGGACATAGACCTGATTCGCGGCACCGGCGAGGAACGCCGCCGATGGATGGACATGGTGATATCACAGAGCGACAGCCGCTATCTCGACGCCCTCATACGCTATGCCGGAGCGCTCGAACAGCGCAACCGCCTCCTGCGCGCCGGAATAGTGGACCACACCCTCTACGAGGCCATAGAGACTCAGATGTCGGCTGCGGCCGAATATATCCACCCCACGCGCGAGAAGTGGACTGAACGTCTCTCAGGCATATTCTCGCGCTATTACCGCGCCATAGCTGGCGACGACACCGAGACCGTGGGCCTCGCCTTCCGGGGCTCGCTCCATTCCAGCCCCAACGGCACGCTGCGGCCTCTGCTGGACAGCGCGCGCCGTCACGACGAGGCCGTGCGCCACACATCAGTGGGGCCGCACCGCGACGACATAGACTTCACCCTCGACCTCATGCCGCTGCGTCGCTGCGGCTCGCAGGGCCAATGCAAAACTTTCACCATCGCCTTGCGCCTGGCCCAGTTCGAGTTTCTGCTTGATGCCACAGGCATAAAACCCCTGCTGTTGCTCGATGATATATTCGACAAGCTCGACGCCGACCGCGTGGAACGAATAATGGCCCTGGTGACCGGCAGCCATTTCGGACAGATTTTCATCACCGACACCAACCGCAGGCATCTCGACGACATAATAGGCCGCACCGGAGGCGACTACCGGCTATGGTCTGTGACCGACGGCACTTTCACTCTGGCAGCCTCAGCATCCCCAGCATGAAACGCACCGAACCCCGCCAGCTCGGCGACATACTGCGTGAGGCCATAGAATCGGCCGGCCTCACCGATGAACTCGCACGCCAGCGCGCCTGTTTCGTGTGGGCCGACGTGGTGGGCGCGGGAGTGAACCGCTATACCTTCCGCCGCTATGTGGCAGGGTCGGTGATGCACGTCTACATCACCTCGGCAGTGCTCAAAAACGAGCTTTCCTTCTGCCGCTCCTCTCTGGTGGAGAAAATCAACAAAGCCGTAGGGACAGATGTTCTAACAGAGATAGTTTTCCACTGACATCCCGATACATAAAGAATAATCTGCGTCATGACATCCGTTATAAAGCCAACAATCCTGAAAAGCGACAGCGAGAGAGTGCCGAAAACCGACTTTCCATTCCGCCACTGCCTGCCGGTGCAGACCCGCTTTTCCGATATAGACGTGCTCGGACATCTGAACAACAACGTCTATTTCACCTTCATGGACCTGGCGAAGATCGACTACTTCACCACCATCGACCCGTCGATCAACCACTCCCTCCGCAATATCGACCTGGTTGTGGTGCACATAGACTGCGACTTCATAGCTCCGTCGTATTTCGGCGAGCAGCTCGAGGTGTGGACGGCAGTAACGCGCATAGGCCGCGGCAGCCTCACCCTGGAACAGCGCATAATCAACGCCGCCACCGGCCAGACCAAGAGCGTGGGTCGAACCGTCATGGCCGGGTTCGATCCGGCACAGGCCAAAGGTATGCCCCTAAATTCCAAATGGATAGACGGCATAGAGAAATTCGAGCAGCGGCCTCTGCGCTCAAAGCCAGAGAAGCCCCTGATATAAGTGCCGCTCTTCCGCAGGACAATCTCCTGCTTTTTGGAAAAAAATTGTAATTTTGCAGGGAAGACGGCCTATGTGCCCCTCCTTATACCTTTTTTTTAAAACTATCAAATCCGCAAGAATAATGACTGTAGCTCAATCCATGCGCGAGATTCTCGATGCCGAAAGCCGGGCAATCGCTGAAATACCCTATTCGCCCGACTACGACCGCGCCGTCGATCTCATTGTAGAGCACGTGTACCGCCGCGGAGGCAAGCTCGTCACCTCGGGCATGGGCAAAGCCGGCCAAATAGCCCTGAATATCGCCACCACATTCTCATCCACGGGCATTCCTGCCGTCAACCTCCATCCCTCAGAGGCTCAGCACGGCGACCTGGGAGTGCTCCAGCCCTCCGACGTGCTGCTGCTTGTGAGCAATTCCGGACGCACCCGTGAGATAATAGACCTCGTGACCCTCGCCAAACGCCTTGTGCCCCAGCTTCCCATAATAGTTATAACCGGACGCGCCGACAGCGAGCTTGCAGGGGTGGCCGACGCCGCTCTCATCACCGCAGCCGCCCCCGAAGTGTGTCCGCTCGGCCTCACCCCCACCACCTCCACCACCATGATGACGGTGATAGGCAACGTGCTGGTAGTAAACGTGATGCGCGCCACCGGATTCACCAAAGAGCAGTATGCCCTGCGCCATCACGGCGGCTATCTGGGACACGCGGCCCGTTCATGACCATTTCAAGCGCACACACTTCAACCACAATACGTCAGATGCCTAAAGCAATACTCATAGGAGCCTCGACGGTCGACTTCACCTTCCCCGCCGGCACAAAAACTCTTCCGGCAAGCGCGGAAGCCACTCCGGCCGACCCGCTGCTGCTCGCTTCAGCCCTGCTCTCGCGCGCGGGCCAACCCGCCACATTCATGAGCGAGGCCGCGCGCGACCACCTCGGCGACCTGGTGGTAGCCTATCTTTCCGAGGCAGGAGTAGACACCGTGTCCATTGACCGCTACACCGACGGCGGCACCACCCCCGCAGCCGTGCGTTTCGCCCCCGGCGAAGGCGAACCCATACACTACCACCGCTATCCCGAGGACGGGTTCAACACCGTGTGGCCGCGCGTCGACCCCGACGACGTGGTGATTTTCGGCTCGTCGTTCGCACTGCGCTCGCGGGTGCGCCAGCAGCTGACCGACTTCATTGACCACGTGCGCCGTCGCAAGGCCCTCATAGTCTATATGCCGGGCTATCCCGCCGATATGGTGCCAAACCTCACCCACGTGCGCCCCTACATACTGGAATATCTCGAGATGGCCGACCTGCTTCTGACCTCCTCGCACACTCTGGCCCAGATATTCGACGACGGTGATCCAGCCTCCTGCTTTGCACGCACTATGCGCTTCTATTGCCCGGCGATGATAAACTTCGATTTCTACACTGGAACCGTAAGCCATTTTCAAGGCAATCTGACCGCCTCCGCTCCTTTCACTCCGGCCCCCGACCCCACGGCCGCTGACCGCGCCCGCGCAATTGCTGCGACGGCCCGCAGCCTCATGGGAATGCATATAAATCCCGAGAACGCCCGGATTCTGACCACGGCCACCATCCAGGCCCTCACCTCGGAAATAGCCTCGACTCTCAACTCAAAACCCGACTGATGAAAAACCTGTCGCTCGACCCCATCTTCATCCCCGTGGACTCCGATGTGGAGCAGCGGCTGGCACTGGTGCGCGGCAATATCAACGGTTCAAGCCTGCGCCATGCCATAACCGATGCCCCGTTCAACGAAGCCTACGACTTTATCCGCGCCGCCTCCCATGAACTTGCGGAATCCGGCCGCACGGCCGAAGCCATCGAGACAATCACCGACTTCGATGCTCTTGCCGAGCGCTTTGCCGACGAGAGTCCCGAGATGCTCAATATCCATGCGGCGCTGATGCAGACACGGGTGGCGCTACTGATCTATTCGGGCGATATCGAACAGGCTCTTACCACGGCTGCCAAGGCCCTGAGCCTCCTTGCCCAGCACGCGCGCCGCAAGGACGAGCCTTTCCTGGCCATACTCGCCTCGCTTCTATATGACATAAGCCTGCTGCACAACGCCGGCGGACAGCACCGCCAGGCCGAACGCGAAATAGAGAAATCGGTGAAAATTTTCAGCCGACTCTCGCGCGTAAATCCCGCACGCTACGGCTCCGCACGCATTCTGGCCGTGAATGCCTCCACGGCCGTGTTCCGCTCGCGCCAGAAGCAGGCCGAGACACTCGCCGAGCTCCACGCTTCGGTCAACGACTACTTGCGGGAACTCAACGAAGGCATAGAGGACGCCGGTCTGAGGCTTGTCGACTCGCTCACGCTCGAGGGACGCACGCTCATGAAAATGAGCCGCCAGCGCGAAGCCGTGCAGTATTTCACCCGCGCCCTGCGCTATCTCACGCGCCTCGAGCCGGATTTTTCCGAAAAGCAGCTATCGCTGTCCGTAGACCTCGGCGAAGCCCTCCTGGCCCAGAAAACCACCCGCGAAAAAGGCATACATCTGCTCAACACCATGCTTTACAAGGCGTCCAAGCTGAGCGACGACACGGAACACCGCCGCATTGTCGACATCCTGTTCCACGCCCGCAACTCCGACCGCGACATATTCGCCTTCTGGCACAAACTCTTCCCCCGCTGACCACACTCCCCTAAAATATACCCCAATGTCAAAAAACACTCCCAAAACAGATATACCCGCAGTAAAGGACGCCCGCGTGGGCATAGTCACAGCCGAATGGAACGGCGATATAACCTCGGCCCTGCGCGACAGTGCCGTCGAGACCCTGCGCTGCGCCGGCCTTGCCGACACCGACATTGACACCTTCTCCGTGCCTGGCGCCATTGAGCTTACCTTCGGAGCTTCGGCACTGATCGAAGCCTCGCTCTACGACGCGGTGATTGTGTTCGGATGCGTGGTGCGCGGTGACACACCGCACTTCGACTATGTGTGCCAGAGCGTGACTCAGGGCGTGACGGCCCTCAACGCCGACTGCGATACGCCGGTGATATTCGGGGTGCTTACGGTAGAAAACCAGCAGCAGGCCGTAGACCGCATAAAAGGCGGTGCGGTGGGCGACAAAGGAGCCGAAGCTGCCGAAGCCGCACTTAAAATGATAGACTTCAAGCGCAAGGTGCAGGAGCTGTAACAACCGCTCGCGCCCCTCCTGCCCTTTCCCTCCCCTCCACTTCTCCCCTTAAAGCCATGGAACGACTGATGCAATACGTGTGGCAGCACAGGCTGGCACTGCGTCCCGGAATGACCACCGTGGACGGCCGGCGCCTCACGGTGCTGGACCCGGGAACACTCAACACCAATTCCGGACCCGATTTTTTCAACGCCAAGATATGCATCGCCGACCATACATGGGTGGGCGACGTGGAGATACATGTCCGCGCCAGCGACTGGCGCCGTCACGGTCACGACGGCGATCCGGCCTACGACTCAGTGGTGCTCCATGTGGTTGACTGTGACGACACTTCCATAAGCCGCTCCAACGGCGAGACCATACCGCAGTTCGCCATGAAATGCGAGCCGGAATTCCACCGCCGTTTCACAGATCTCACGGGCCGTGCCGAGTCGGAACTGCCTTGTTCGCCGGGCATTCCGCAGATGCCGGCACCCCACCTGCGGTCATGGCTCGACGCCCTGGCCTTCGAGCGCGTGCAGGAAAAAGCCGCCCGCATCTCCGACATTCTGGAGCGTAGCTCCGGCGACTGGGAAACCGCCTGTTACGTAACAGTAGCCCGCAGTCTGGGCTTCGGGGCCAACGGAGATCCCTTCCAGCGGCTGGCCATGTCGATGCCTCTGCGTGTGGTAGGGCGCCACAGCGATTCCCTGGCCGCCATAGAAGCTCTACTGTTCGGCCAGAGCGGCCTGCTCGACGAAGCACCAGCTGCAGGCGACGGCTATGTGCAGCGGCTCAGGACAGACTACGCCTTCTTTACGGCCAAATTCGGCCTCCGGGCACCCCGTCCCATGCTCTGGAAAAAGCGCATGCGTCCGGCAGGTCTTCCCCACCGCCGCATAGCGCTGCTTGCCGCCATGCTCCACGGCGGATTCCGCATGATGTCGCGCATACTTGAAATCACCGACATTGAAGGCGCCGTCAAGCTCTTCACTCCCGCCCTCACAGGCTACTGGACAACACACTACAACTTCTCGGCACCGGCCGCCAGGGTCCCCGAGCATCTGAGCCGCGCCTCGATCTGCTCCCTTGCCATAAACACCATTGTCCCACTGCAGTGGGCATTCGGCACCTCCCACAACGACTTCGCCCTCACCGACCGCGCCATAGACCTTCTTCACTCCCTGCCCGCGGAAAGCAACACCATCACCGACTTCTTCACACGAAACGGACTCAGACCCCGCAGCGCCTTCGATTCCCAGGCCCTCATCCAGCTCCGCAACGCCTACTGCCTCCAGCGCAAATGCCTCTACTGCCGTATCGGCCACCGCCTCCTCTCCGCCGCCGCCCTCCGGAGGCAGTGAAAATACACAGACTACTGAAAAGATGGAGGTTTTTTGAAAATATCCGGCGATTATACATCGTGGAGCGTTTATCGCAAATCAGTAATAATTTGCGATGTAACATCAGAAGCATCACCTAATAAACACACCGCAGCGCCCGGGCCGTCTCGGCCGGGGCGCT
>LUJP01000003.1 GCA_001689535.1 Bacteroidales bacterium M5 | reverse complement strand
TCCGGCAAGAAGATTGTCCCCTTCCTGCTACGATTGACTTTTGATATGATGGCCTGTTTCATTTTTGCGGATTACAGAAGGATAATAAACGCTTTATTGTCCTTTTCATACAGCGCAAAGTTAGTGCTTTATTTCCAATTATACAAGTAATTACATCGCAACATTTACAATTTCACATATCACAATAAGACAAACTGTGATTTCACAATCAAGAGGCTGCGCCTATTTTGACACAGCCACTTTTCTTTTGCCATTTCGCACAACATTTGCACAACAGAAACCGGGGTCAATGTAAAAATCAGTTATATTGTTAAAAACGGCTCGAATGAAAATCATTTTAGTGGTGTAATCGGGAGAAATAGAATAAAGCAGTACGTTCGACGGCGGGAGGCCGACGTTCCCAGTCCGCAGACTCATTAGCGCCGCTCCGTGTCGGCGCCCCTATTCCTCCGTTAATATTTAACAACCGTCTTTACCTTATTAAGCCAAACTGGGGCGTAGGCCTACCGCTATTATGTATTATGCGTCGTAGAATATTTTGCTTATATTTGTAATGATTTCCCCTTGGACAGCCTCGGCGCAGGAAGACCTTGTCTTTATCCAGCCCGAAGCCACCAGCCAATACACGGGCAATCATACCCTAATCTGAGTGATCATGCCTATACCCGAATTTAGATATATGACAGCCGATGAGGCTGTTCGTCTGGTCAAAAGCGGCGACCATGTGTTTGTGCAGGGAAGCGGTTCGATTCCCGAAGCCCTTATAGCGGCGCTCGCGCGCCGCGGCCACGAACTCCACGATGTGATTCTCTACAACGCTTTCGCCATGGGGCGGCGCGTCTCTCCGCTCTGCGACCCGGCGCTGAAAGATTCATTTCTCATCGACTCTTTTTTTGTGTCTAACGCTGTGCGAGGATGGGTAAACCAAGGTTATGCCACAACCACTCCCCGCTTTTTCGGGCAGGTGCCCCAACTGTTCCGCGACGGCAGCATTCCGCTGGATGTGGCATTCATCAACTGCTCTCTTCCTGATTCCGACGGCTTCGTATCGTTCGGCGTCTCGGCCGACCTGACACCGTCGGCAGTGGAGAAGGCCCGTATTATAGTGGCTCAGATAAATCCGCTGATGCCGTTTACCTACGGCGACTCGGTGATTCATTCATCTCGCATCGACGCCATGGTGAAGGTCAACGACCCTCTCGCTGAGACAACCGACACCCCCCCAACCCCCGAGGAGCTCGCCATAGGACGGGCCATAGCAGAACTTCTCCCCGACGGCGCCGTGCTTCAGGTAGGCGTCGGAGCGATTCCAAACGCAGTGCTCCACTCCCTGAAATCCCACCGCCACCTCGGCATTCATTCCGAGGCCCTGACCGAGGGACTTATGGAACTGATGAAGGAGGGGGTTGTGGACAATTCCATGAAGCAGATTGAGCGCGGCCGCACTGTGGCCTCGCTTATCCTGGGCACGCGTAAGCTATACGACTTCGTGGATCACAACAAAGACATCGTGATGCGCGACATAGCCTGGGTCAACGATCCTTTCATCATAGCCCAGAACCACAATATGGCGGCCATAAACTCCTGCCTGGAGATTGATCTCTCGGGCCAGGTCTGCGCCGATTCCATAGGCACGCGTATATATTCGGGCGTAGGCGGACAGCACGACTTCGTGTATGGTTCCTCCCGAAGCACGGGCGGACAGTCGTTCATAGCCATGCTTTCCACCACTTCCAAAGGCCAAAGCAAGATTCGCCCCGTACTGACTCAGGGTGCGGGCGTGGTAACCACACGATTCCAGACCAACTGGGTGGTGACGGAATACGGAGCCGTAAACCTGCGGGGAAAGAACATGATAGAGCGCGCACGGCTGCTCATATCCATTGCAGCCCCTCAGTTCCGCGAGGAGCTTGACCGCGAAGCGTTCAGAATGCTGGGATACGCCTACCGCCGGTGGCGCTGACAAAGCTAAAATAAAGGAATTATGAAAGAGTCTGCCACTGCGAGACAACGCATAGCGGGGGATCAGAACTTCACGCCGGTGCGCTTGTAAATCATGCGGCTAAGCACCATATTGACACCGATCCACACCGTTATATCAAGGATAAACAGAAGCGTGATGTCAACAATCGGCGCCAGCAGATAATTCAACAGAGTGAACAGAGCCGAGCACCCGATTATGGTAGGCATAGCCACACGCTGATTGATGCCTATGGCAAGAAGCTTATGGTGGATATGCGATTTGTCGGGCATGAACGGATTCTTGTGGGCTCGGATACGGTGAAGATACACCCTCACCACATCCAGACACGGGATAAGTAGCGGCGCAAAAGCTATCACAGCCGAATTGCCATGAGCCAGAACATCGGGAATCTGGCATATTCTTATGCTCATCACACTCAGGAACAGACCGATGGTCAGCGCGCCGGTATCACCCATGAAAATCTTCTGATGTTTCTGTGGATTACCGAACACATTGTAGATGAAAAACGGTACCAGAGCGCCAAGTGTAGCCACGGCAAGCGCCGAGAATAGATAGAGTCCCGCCTGATAGAACACATAGGTATAGAACACACAGGCCACAGCCGAAAGACCCGAGGCCAGGCCGTCTATACCGTCAATCAGGTTTATAGCGTTGATTATAAACACTATCAGTAATACAGTCAGAGGAACCGCAATAGCTATAGGCAACTCACCAATACCACAAAGGCCATGAAGATTGTCAAGCATCATGCCGCCGCTTATCACAAGGCATGCCGAAATGGTCTGCATGATAAACTTGGCTTTATAGCGCACACCTACAAGGTCGTCGGCCATTCCGGTAAGATAAAGCAGAATGGCTCCGCTGAGTATAAAGCAAAGCGGCTGCATGTTCTCCCACAGGCGCGAAAGAACCAGATTGTTTCCTGAATACAGACCGAAACCGTAAAGCAGGAAAATAGCAAACATCATCGAAGGAAAGAATGCGATTCCTCCGAGGCGGGGTATCTCAAGCTTATGTATTTTACGCGGATCGGGTGTATCAAAAAGTTTTTTTCTGAATGCGATAAGAAGAATCTGGGGTATGATAATACCGCATAGGGCCATCACACAGATAAACACCGAAAGGTCTATGAGAATCCAATTCATGGCAAATATTCAGTTTTTTTCATAGAAAAGGTTTCCTTTTCTTGATAATGGACATTGGCAAGGATGAATCTAAACGTTTTCATTCCGGCTGAAACAAGTGTGTCACAAGAGTTTCCGACAATGGTAAACGTTGTTGCATCCGAAACGGTCTCCTATTATAGGATAGGAACATCGCAAAGTTAATAAAAGTTTACAAACCCTGCAACAGTTTCAAGCATGATTTACCCCCCCCCCATTAAATATCTGTGTTTCAGCGTATTAACACGCAGAAATCTTAAATTAGGTCAATTCCCCGATTCTGTCGCCCTCCGGAAGCGGGTGAGATTATAGCTACTCCACAGTAAAACGACACGCTATATTCCTGATTTTATCACAGGAATGCCGAATATTCCCTCCGCAAGCTCCAGGTCAAGTTTTTCGCCCTTTTTGTGTCCGCAGAATCCTTTCTGTCCGAGCCTTATACTCTTTTTCTTGCCATTGCCAAAGGAAAGTTCAATATAATACACCTTATACGGCTCGCCGGTTCTTACATATCTGCGTCCTACCCTCTTTGTGCGATGCTCCGTTTTGGTATAAAGGCGCTCAACCACCGCCTCTTCCTTATGGGTATTGTAGCTTCCGAAGGTATAGTTGCCCCCCAGAAATATAAAGCATGCCACTGCCGACAGAAAGGCACCCTGAAACAAATAATTGGCTATAAAGCTATCGCTTCCCGACAGGCGACGACCAATACCTATCAGAAAATAGGATGCCGCGAAGCCCACAGCTATACAGGGCACAACAGAACCGGTAAACGACACCAGGCTACGCCCGTAGAAATACGCAGTTGCCCCTGCAATAATCAAAGTAAGAATCACCGTCGCCACCATCACTGCGGTAGTGCGCGAAAATTTTGTGCTTTCTCCCATATTTACTAATTTTGCCTCGTTAAAAGGATAGTAATTCTAACCCGCAAAATTAGTAAAGTTAACTTATTTATCACATTCATATATATGAAAACATCAGTAATCAGACTTATCGCAATTCTTTTCTGCATTTCAGTCATTGCCCCTGCATCCGCTCAGTTCAATCTGAAAAAGGCCGTCAATTCGGCAGCAAAAGCCGGCAAGGCCCTCACCCTCAGCGATGCCGACATGGCCGCCTACGTAAAGGAATCTGTTGACTGGATGGACAAGCACAATCCCGTTCTTCCCGAAGACAACCCCTACACCCAGCGCCTACGCAAACTTACCGAAGGTATAACCGATGCCGACGGAATTCCACTTAACTTCAAGGTCTACGACGTAATCGACATCAACGCTTTCGCATGCCCCGACGGCAGTGTGAGAGTGTTTTCCTCTCTGATGGACATTATGAACGACGATGAGCTAATGGGAATCATCGGCCACGAAATCGGTCACGTTGTGAAGCGCCACTCCAAAAACGCATTCCGCACACAGCTTCTTACCGGAGCAATGAAGGATGCCGTTGCCTCTACCGGCGGTAAAGCGGCCGCTCTTACCGAATCGCAGCTCGGCACTCTCGGAGAAGCCCTTATTAACTCAAAATACTCCCAGAAGCAGGAGAATGAGGCCGACGATTGCGGATACGATTTCCTCGTGCAGCATGGCCGCAACCCCTACGGCATGGCAATGTCGTTCGAGAAGTTCCTTGAGCTTGAGGACAAGAGCGGTTCCAAGCAGAGCTACGTTCAGCGCATGTTCTCTTCCCACCCCGAAACAAAAGCCCGCATCGAGCACATAACCAAACGTGCTGAAAAAGAAGGCTACTCCCGTCCCGAATCAAAATAATTTCCCCTTGTAGCGCCGATATTCACAATCAACGCAGGAAATTACATAAATAGCCTAAACAGGCGGCGTGACAAAACTGGTTTTGTCACGCCGCCTGTCTTTCTACTATCTCAGGTTATTTCAGCCGCCCCGTGGCATTGAGATACTGGGCTTCCGAGAGCTTGAACACGCCGTAAGCACCCGTATAATCATCCTGCGCCTGACGGTAAAGCGTCTGCGCGTCGAGAAGGTCGGTTATCGTGCTCATGCCCGCATCATAGTAAGCCTGGTTAAGTCGAAGATTCTCCTTGCTCTGCGCTATGGCTTCCGATGCGAGTACCATCTTGCGGTGTGCTGCGGTGAGATTGTCCCATTTGTCCGACATCTCGATTTCCAGTTTCTGACCTAGATTCGACAGTTCGGTGCGCGCGGTGGCAAGCTCGAGCTTCTTGCGTTTTATGGCATGGGAACCTCCCCACCATCCCGACAGCGGCACGGAAACCGTAACCATCACCCCGCCGAAATTATGGTCCTGATTGAACACATCGTGATAGAACCATCCGGCGCCAACTCCTACCTGAGGCAGATAGTTGCCTACTTCCATACGCTTCTCAAGATCCTTTGCCTCCACATTTTTTACCAGCAGCCGGTGGTCAGCCGTCAGATCAAGCGCCTCGGAAGTCCTTATAAATAGAGCCTCCGGATACGCCGGCACAGAATCAGGCACCTGTGCTCTGACATCGACCCTGGCCTCCGTTCCGAGACCCACATGCTGCGCGAGCAGCATTTTCATCAGCTCTATGCCATTGTCGAGATCCACCAGGTCGGCACGATATCCGTTGCGTTTCAGTTGCACCTTCAGCAGGTCGTTGCGTGTGGCCACTCCGGCGTCTACCGCCGCACCGACCTGGCGCGAGAGCGTGTCAAGCATAGTAATGGCGCTTTCAACGGTATGCTTCTGCGCCTTGAGGGTGACGAGCTGCCAGTACAGAGCCTCAGTCTGGAGCTGCACCTGATTGGCGCTCTGCTCCTTGCGGATCCGCGCGGCCTCCTCGCCTACTTTGGCGAGCTTATTGCCATTTACAATCCTACCTCCGGCAAAAACTGGCTGCAACGCCCATATTCCGGCCGCTTTACCCTTGTTTATGATTCCGAGAGTGAAAAGGTCGAGCACATTATATTGCACCACATCATTATGGGTCTTGAACCATGAGCCGCCGGCCGAAACCTGCGGGAAGTATTTTGTAAAAGCCTCGCGGCGCGTTTCTATGGCGGCACGCAGATTATTGTCGGCCACGCGTATGTCGGCATTGTTGGCCACGGCCATCCGCTTGCACTCGTCGAGTGAGCACACGGTATCAGTGACAGCCTCTGACGGCTCGGCAGCCCGGCCGATTCCGGCGCCTGCGCCCAGAGCGGCAATACAGATTATAGTCTTATATATCGTTTTCATTTCTTCAGGTCTTGATTATGGTGGAGATTATAACAGATGCGTCTCAAGCGGCTCGGGAAGGGGTTTGTCGGCGCCCTTCTGGCGGCACTTCATCATGGAATAGGCCACAGGAATCACAGTAAGGATGAATATCATGGTTACGGGCGTACCCCAGAATATCACCACACCCATAGGTTTCCAGAGCGCGCTGTTGCCCATCACCATGGGAAGCACGCCCATGGTGGCGGCAGCCGAGGTGAGGAAAATCGGGCGCATCCTGCGCTTGGAGGCGTTGAGCACCGCATCGTGCACCGGCTGCCCCTCGTTGCGCAGTTCCTCGGCATAGTCCAGAAGCACTATGGCGTTTCTCACAAGGATACCCATCAGCGACACTATGCCCAGCACACAGGTTAGTGACATGTCGGTGTCCTGTATTATCAGGCCGAGCGCGGCTCCCGGCATGCAAAGCAGCAGCGAGAAGAGCAGGAGAATGGCGGTGTCGGCCTGCGCGTAATGAAACAGAAGTATGAAGAAGATAATGGCCACAGCCAGAGCCAGACCGGAGAGAATCTCCGGGAGGGTGTCCATTGTATTCTCCCACTCTCCACCGCGGTCAACCACAACTTCCTGCGGCAGATCCATACGGCCGATACTGTCCATGAGAGCCTCGGTGCGGTCTATCACATTGACATTGCGCTGCACCTCGGCTATCACCGAAACGGTGGCTATGCCATTGTAATGGGTAAGCATCCCCGGATGCCACTGCGGACTTACGGTAGAAATCTGGCGCAGAGGCACAGTGCTGAGTCCTATCACTGGCATCGGTTCGTTTTCCAGTTCATTCACATTGCTTCGGCGCGAGGTTCCGGTCTTCAGGGTGACCGGAATTCCGTAGTCACCTTCCCACATAGTCGCGACAGGGAGTCCGGATGAATAGCGCATGGCAAGAGTTGTCTCCACCAGCGTGGAGTTGAGTCCGAAGCGTTCGGCACGGTCACGGTCGAGGCTCACGGCCGCTGACGCCAGCGGATTGTCAAGCGACGTGCGCACATTCCGGAGTCCGGGCACATGTCTTGCCACAGCAGCCACCGAATCGGCCACTTTCTTGAGCGTTGCGGCATCGGCCCCGGAGAACTTCACCTGTATCGGATAGTCGGCGGTGGAATAGCTGAGCTGCTTGAATCTCACAAAAGCATCCGGGAAGTAGCTTTCATATTTTTCGGTAAAGGCATTGAGCACGTCGATTGTGGCATCGTTGCTCTTGGTGTTGACAATAAACTGGGCGAAGTTCGGGCCACCCACCTGCGGGGCATACGTGGCCTGGAAGCGGGGCGATGAACAGCCGTGGAACGACGCTATCGAAACCACCATCGGGTCCTTTGCCAGTATCCGCTCAAGGGAGTCCGCTATAACTGTGGTGTGCTCCACGGCAGTGCCCTGCGGAAGGAAAATCTCCACTGCAAACTGGTTGCGCTCGGCTATAGGCATAAGCTGCATAGGATGGGCTATGAAAAGCCATGTACCCACTACGGTTATGATCACTCCCAGCCCAATGGTGGTCTTTGGCCACGCAAAGCACCAGTCAATAACCTTATTATACCCCTTCTGCATCGACACGAAGAAACTGAATTTCTTTTTGCCCGAGGCGATAGCTTCCTGCTGGAGCTTGTAGATAGGTTTCTTTATAAGCTTGTATTGCATGTAAGGCACCAGAAGCTCGGCAACCATCAGCGACACAAAGAGTATTATGGTCATGCCCCAGGGAAAGTCAGTGAGGAAGTCGCGGAACATTCCCTTGATAGTGAGTAGGAACGGAAAGAATGTGACCGAGATGGCGAGGGTAGCCGAGAATATGGCCTTGAAAAATTCCGTGCCGGCCCTCAGGGTGGCATGGTAATGGTCCATACCCTCGGAAATCAGCTCCACATAGTCATCGATAATCACCACGGAGTTATCCACAATCATGCCGAGCGACACTATAAGACAGGCCAGTGTCACTGTATTAAGCTCTATCCCGAAGGCATAGAACAGACCCAGCGAGATAAATATGGCTATGGGAATGGTCGAGGCGGCTATAAGCGCCACATTCAGCGGAAGCAGCAGCATTATCACCACTACCACGGCTATTATGGCTACCAGAAGCTCCACAAGAAAATAGTTTACGGAGCTATTCACCACCACAGGCTGATCCGTGATCTTGAACAGCGTCACGCTCTCCGGAATCTCCGACTGGAAAGCCTCTATCTGTTTGTCTACCTCCTTGCCCATCTCCACTATATTATAACCATCCTTCATCTGCACGCTCAGGAGTATGCACTTCTGGAAATTATTGGTTATATAGCTGTCAGGCTCGGGATATTCACGGCGGATATCGGCTATGTCGCCAAGCCTCACCACACTGCCGTCGGGCGTTGAGAGCACTATCATGTCGGCCACGTCGGCCACGGTGTTGACAGACCGCGTCACAATTATAGGCTGCGTGTAATGGCCGCTTTTAAGCGAGCCTCCGGTGGTCTGGAAACCTTGTGCAAGTAGAGTGGCACCCACGGTTGTTTCGGAGAGCGCGTAGTGCTTGAGTTTCTCGGGGTTGAGATATACGGCTATCTGCTCGGTCTGTTTGCCTGTGACACTCATGGTGCCAACGCTCTCCACGGTGCGCAGGCGGTCTTTGAGCCGGTCCATATAGTCGCCGAGTTCGCGATAGGTCTTGTCGTCGCTCTGCATGGTTATTAGCAGAGCCGATGTATCGCCGAAGTTGCTCAGGGTCTCCACGGCCAGAACACCAGGCGGAAGCGTGAGCTTCACCTGCTCCATGCCTATCTTGAACTCGTTCCAGAACGGTTTGGAGTCCTGCACGTCGTTGTCAAGCTCCACGAATATTATGAGCATTCCCGCGCTTATCTGCGAGTGGGTATTCTTTTTGTCGACCTGTTTATAGGAAAATATGTAATCTTCCAGAGGTTTGAGCACTTCATTCTCTATCTGCTCTACTGTAGCGCCAGGATAAACCGCAGCCACCACACCCTCGCGGATGGTAAACGAAGGGAATTCGTTCTTGTCCATCACCTTGAGGGCATAGATGCCGAAGGCTATGAGCACGCACACAAGAAGAATCACCTCCTTGCGGTATTTTATACCCGCCATCACTATCGGATTGGGGTTGGAAAGCGGCTGTGGCACCTGCTGGGGGTCGTTGCTGTTCGTTGCCATTGTTTTTTACTTAGAGTGATGAATCATTCGGCCACCTTAACCTCGGTGCCGTTGCTTACTTTCTGCATGCCGGCTACAATCACGCTGTCGCCCGGAGCTATCCCCGTGTGTACCCTCACACCATCGGTGGAAAGCTCGTCGGCCGTAACAAAACGCTGCCGGGCCTTGCCGTCCTTCACCACCCATACAAACAAGCGGTTGTCGGCTGCGAGAAGCACGGCCTGCGAAGGAAGTGTCACCGGAGCGCTTGCCACTGCCGAAGAGTCAGGCGTAACGCCCTCCACATCTACGGCGGCTATCATCCCCGGAAGGACCTTGCCACCAGTATCCGGCAGATCGAATTTCACATTGTAAGTGCGCGTGAGAGGGTCGGCCACCACGCCTTTACGTCCGAGTTTGCCCGTAATCCTCATGCTGTCGGCACCGGCCACGGTTATCTTGGCCACCGTGCCTGCCGAGAATGACGTAATTTCATTTTCTGGTACGGAGATACTGACCTGCAGCCTGTCGAGATCCACGATTTTCAACACAGGCTGGGCGGCGATTACCGTCTGGCCGTCATCGGCCAGCTTCTCGGCCACATAGCCCGACATCGGCGATGTGAGAGTAGCGTCGCTTACGGCTCTCCGGGCAAGCGCCGCGGCGTTCTCGGCCTGTTTGAGCTTCGACTGGACTTCCACCCATTTTATATCGGGAAGAGCGTTAGCATCGTGCAGCTTTTTCAGACGATTGTAAGCGTCACGGGCTTCTTCGAGCTCCGCTGCCGCAATATTACTTGCGTTTTCCAGACTCTCGCTCTTCACTCGTGCAAGAACCTGACCTTTGGTCACTTTCTGACCTTCGTCAACATAGATTTTCGTGATAGTGCCCGGCACGGAGAAACTCACAGTTGATGCGTCGGCCGATTCCACCGTTCCGGAAAACACCTGACCTCCGGTGCTCGCTGCGGCGGAAGAAACCGCCATAACTTCCACCCTCACAGGCGGCACAACGGTTGCCTTATCGTGATGGCACGCACATAATACACCAGCCAGGACCACCGGCCCCGACATAAAAATCCTCGATAAACAATTGAAACGTATCATATCGTTGAAAATCAAAATGTCCGATTATGAATAATTAACACCCCATCCCCTCACCTTGTTCTCTCAAATCCTCAACTCCTTATCTGCACCCATCCGACTACCCACATGGAGTGTCGGAATCCTTATGAATGCTTTCAATAGCGCGAGTGCTGCAAAACCGCAGAAATATTCGTAGAACAATAGAACAACACAGAACTCAGATATCCTATTCAACTTTTCAGTATAACGAAATAAGTTCTGCGCCGTTCTGCCGTTCCTGCATTGTTCTGCGTTCCCCCCATCAGGCAATATGCAACATTCTGTTGTCAACGAACGTTAATAATATAAAACCCACCCCTTTAAACTTTCCGAAAAGAGAAGGTATTGAACAAATCTTTCCCATCCGCAAAAATAAAAATAGCCGCCAGAAGGCGGCTATTTTCTGTTGTCTCACCAGGATTCGAACCTGGACAGGCAGAACCAAAAACTGCAGTGCTACCATTACACCATGAGACAATCCTCGTTGCCCAGCGCAGAATCGGCCACAAGAAGCGGCTCCGCGCTAAAGCGCTGCAAATTTAATGAATCTTTGCCAATCGGCAAAATCATTTCGCAATGAGCAGATAATAATTCTTCTTGCCTCGCTGCACAAGAATATATTTATCGTTAAGAAGCATGGAGGTCGACGAAGGCGCATAGGCATCGGCTATTTTCTCCTTGTTGATGCTTACGCCACCGCCCTGCACCATCTTGCGCATCTCTCCCTTTGAGGGGAATACCTTGGCGCGGTCGGTAAGAAGGTCGGCCAGCGGCAGTCCGGCCTCAAGGTCGGCGCGTGCAATCTCAAAAGTAGGCACTCCCTCCATCACGGCCAGGAGCGTGGGCTCGTCAATCTTATGCAGAATCTCGCCGGCCTTGTTGCTGAAAAGAATCTGGGAGGCCTCCACAGCGGCTTCGTAATCCTCGGCCGAATGCACCATGGTGGTAAGCTCCTTGGCAAGACGTTTCTGCAGAGGACGCTGTCCGGGATCCTGTGCCTGAAGAGCCACAAGTTCCTCAACCTCCTCGCGTGTCAGCTCGGTGAAAATCTTGATATATTTCTCGGCATCGGCATCGGATACGTTGAGCCAGAACTGATAGAATTTATAAGGCGAGGTGTAGCGCGGATCGAGCCATACGTTGCCACTCTCAGTCTTTCCGAATTTGCCGCCGTCGGCCTTGGTGATAAGCGGACAGGTGAGCGCGTAGGCCTCACCGCCCTCGGTGCGACGGATAAGCTCGGTGCCGGTGGTTATATTGCCCCACTGGTCGCTGCCGCCAAGCTGCAGACGGCAGTTTTTCTCGCGATAGAGATTCAGGAAGTCGTAACCCTGCACAAGCTGATAGGAGAACTCCGTGAACGACATTCCCTGCTGGCTCTCACCGCTGAGACGCTTCTTCACCGAATCCTTGGCCATCATATAGTTGACAGTGATGTGTTTGCCAACATCGCGAATGAAGTCAAGGAAGGAGAAGTTTTTCATCCAGTCGTAATTGTTGACCATTTCGGCGGCATTGGGAGCGTCGCTGTCGAAATCCAGAAACTTCGAGAGCTGCTTCTTGATGGCCTCCTGATTGTGGCGCAGCGTCTGCTCGTCGAGGAGCTTGCGCTCCTGGCTTTTCATCGAGGGGTCGCCGATCATGCCTGTGGCACCACCCACAAGGGCTATAGGTTTATGGCCGGAGCGCTGGAAATGCTTGAGCATCATCACACCCACAAGGTGGCCGATATGAAGCGAGTCGGCCGTGGGGTCGATACCCAGATAGGCCGTGGTCATTTCTTTTTTGAGTTGTTCTTCCGTTCCCGGCATCATCTGATGAATCATCCCGCGCCAGGTCAGTTCTTCTATAAAATCCATTTATTCGATTATTTAAGACTGATTTATGATTTTCTGCCACAAATTTAGCAAATTTCCGCTATACTCGGGCATGGTTTCGTCAATCATGTAAAGGCGGAAGCCTGCACGCAAGATGTTGCCGGCTTTTTTCTATAATAATTAGCTGTTTTTTCAATTAATTTCGTAAATTTGCGGTTAAAGATGCGGTCTGCCGTCATCACGACCTTACCGCGTGGAAATACAGTGTTTCAGACAGCGATTACCATCATCACAATGCTTAAGTTATCAATTCTGACCTTGCTGCTCGCAGCCTCCTCGGCCTCAGCCTCATCTATAGACATAAAGACTCTCTCTCCCTACAAAACCCTTCCGCCAGTCAGCTCTGACTCAATAGAAGAGATCCTCGAGGAAATGCCACAGACGCTCGACACTACCACATTCGAGCTTACCATTGACCGCCCCGACTTCGACTCCATCATCTCCGTGCCATCGCGCAATTATACTCTCGTACCTCCTACGGTCTATGCTCCGGCCGTGTTCGGCACATATCATTTCTATGATCCGCTTGACTTCACGGTAAGCGGTCCGGTGACAGAATTCCCCACCGTCTACCAGTGGCTCGACGACCTTGACTTCAGTGCAGGGCTCAATAACCGCATTAGGCAGAACTACATGATCGCCAATGCCCAGGATGTGGTATATAATCTGGCATGGCTCCCCGAGCCCCCAAAACAGTACACTGCCTTCGTCGACCCCACAAGTGCCAAAATAGTGCTCAAGGAAATCGACGTGAAACCAAAAGAGATTGCCGACGGACTCGACCCCGAGATCGACCAGAAGAAATGGATCCAGTCGTTCGACGCCAGCCTTCATTTCTCACAGGCTTACGTATCGCCCAACTGGTACCAGGGCGGCAACAAGAATCTCAACCTTCTTGCCAACGTGATTTATAAAGTAAGCCTCAATCAGAAATTCTACCCCAAATACCTGTTTGAGGCCGTTGCCCAGTACAAACTCGGAATCAACAATGCCCCCGACGACACCATAAGAAGCGTCCAGATTAACGAAGATCTGTTCCAGGTCAATATCACAGCCGGTATGAAAGCCGCCAAAAACTGGTATTATTCGGCCAACCTGATGTTCAAGACCCAGGTTTTCGATCATTATCCCACCAATTCACGACAGATACAGTCGGCCTTTATGTCGCCCGGCGAGCTCAACATCGGTCTAGGTATGACCTACAACCGTACGAGCCAGAACAAACGTTTCTCAATCAACGCTACCATATCGCCCGCAACGTACAACCTCAAGACGTGCCTGCACACCGATATTGACCCCACACGTTACAACATTGAGAAAAACCGACGGTTTGCCAACAATTTCGGTTCCAGTGCCGACATAACCCTCAACTGGAAAGTTGCCTACAACATCAACTACTCATCGCGCCTGTTCCTATTCTCCGATTACGAATATTTCCAGGGCGACTGGCAGCACACCATCGACTGCCGCATAAACCGCTATCTGACCACCAGCATCTATGCCAACATGCGTTACGACACCCGGACTCCCCGATGCGAGGATGACCCCAAATGGCACAAATTCCAGTTTAAGGAGATTCTCAGCTTCGGTATAGCCTATCATTTCGGAACAATCTAAGCCCTCCGTTTCCATTCCCTTTCCTCTCTCCCAACATGAAACATTCCGCTTCCCTCTTGGGCCGCATAGCGCTCTCGCTCATAATCACCTTAACGGTATCACTGGATGCCGTCGCCAAACTTCCGAAGCTTTCAGGAGCGCCACTCCAAGGCTACGATATGGCATCAGTGAAACGCGTCATGGACTCACGCCCCCTCCACCATATCGAGGGCATATGGCTGATGACCGACACCTCCGCAAAAGTAGCGATAGAACTTGAGGACGCCTCCAACAGCATCTCCTCCATGGACGCCCCCGCATACCGTATAGTGCTTCTGTCATCGCCCAACCGCGCACTGCGTCCCGGCACGGTCATGGGGCGCATAGTTCCGGCAGCGAAGGAAGGGGTGTATCAGACTGAACTCTACACATCCGCAACGGGTTCTCGACTGTCATCGCCGGCAGCATTCACCGCCGAACTCGACAAAACCGACAACCGTATAGTGATGACCCGCCACCGTAGCACGTTCTCCGTGAACCTCTGGCGCACCCTCCCCTATATGTGGCGATACGTGATAAGGAAAAACCGTCCCGCACCCACCTACCATGGATGCGTGCGCATTTATCCGGAACCGGTGCCGCCCCTGCAACCCATCTATCTATAGTGTCATGCCGTATCTGCGCCACATAATAGCATCGGTTCTGCTTGCGGTCATTTCCATGCAGACCCTCGCCGAGCCGCAGGTCTACCGACGGAAGACAACCGCAAAGAATCTCCGTCCGGCAGAACTCCCTGCGTCCAGCAATGCCGCCGCGGTTCCGGACACCATACCGCTTGACACCCTCGAGGCACGAGGCCTTGCCGGAGCGATTCGTCTGAGCGGTTACGACAAGCCGCTGCGCTCACCGCGCGAATCGCTCTTCGTGACAAACCGTACACCCTACGATATCGACGGCCTGCTCCTCTCCCTGACCTACTTTGACTCCGCAGGCCGGGAGCTTCACAGCCGCAGCGTAACCGTGAGATGCGACCTCCCCGCAGGAGTCACCCGCAAAATCGACTTCCGGTCATGGGATCTCCAGCAGTCGTTTTATTACAAACTCTCGCCGAAGCCCCGACGCGACGGCGCAACACCCTACGATGTAAAATGCCGCGTAACCGCAATAATAATTCCTTCGACTTCCGACAGGACCAGCCACGACTGAGCCATCCAGTAGACCATCTGAAGCAGATGCTCGACATTCCAAGGGAAGGCGAAGAGAAACTCCGCGCCCTCTCATCTTCCCGTAAATTTCGCAAGGGGGAACGAATCACAGCTCCGTCTGACATCCGTTTTCTCGGTTTTTACCTCTGCCGGGGTGCCGCAAGAGTCTCGATAATCAGCGGTGGCCAGGACAGAACCTGCTCTTTTGCCATCGATAACGAATTTATCGCCCTACCCACATCCATCCTTCCCTCCGACAAGGTAACACTGTCTATTGAATTTCTTGAGCCGTCGGAAGTCATTTCGTTTCCGCTCGAAAAAAGCCACCAGATGTTTCTTGAAGAAGTATCTCTCGCCGATGGCGCCTTCTCTTTTATCCTCGCCGCCCTTATGGACTACAGCCGCTCGCTTGAGGAAAGGCTCTTAGTGATGCAATGTGCCGACGCACGCCAGCGCTATGCCTGGTTCTGCAAGCGCTATCCCAAGATCGTGGATCGCGTGAGCTCTATCCACGTGGCATCGTTTCTGGGAATCACCAAAGAAACACTCTATCGCATACGCAGCGGAAAATACTAAGTATTTTTTGTAAATTCGCACCATGCAAGAAGTACAAGGCAACCTCCACCTGCTGGCGACCGGACGCATACCCCGTCTGCTCTGGGACTACAGTATACCTGCGGTAGTCGGTATGCTGGTAATGTCGCTTTACAATGTGATAGACCGCATATTCATCGGTCAGGGAGTGGGAACGGAAGCAATCGCCGGACTTGCCATCACATTTCCGGTAAGCAACGTATCGTCGGCGCTTGGCGTGCTCATCGGGGCCGGCGCCTCCGCAAGGGTGTCGATACTTTTAGGCGAGGGAAACCGCGAGGGCGCGCTTCTCACCCTGGGCAACGCCCTTACGCTCATCCTGCTCAACGCCACTATCTACATCTCGTTTTTCGCCTGGTTCCTTGACGATATACTTATGGCATTCGGCGCAAGCGAAGCGTCGCTGCCCTACGCCCACGATTTCATGGCCTTTCTCCTTCCAGGTATGCTGGTGATGAACGTAGGCTTCAGCTTCAACAACCTCATGAGAGCCTCGGGCTATCCACGCAAAGCTATGAACTCGATGTTCATAGGCGCGGGCGTGAATCTGGTACTCGCACCATTCTTCATCTTTGTTCTCGATATGGGCATAAAGGGAGCGGCTATTGCCACTGACATTGCCATGACTGTGTTCACACTCTATGTGATACATCATTTCGTGAGCAGAAAATCTACCCTCACCTTCACGCGAGGGACCTTCGGGTTGCGATGGCGCACGGTAGCAGGCATCATAGGCATCGGTGCGGCCCCATCGCTCATAAACCTTGCCAGCAGCGCCATAAACGTCCTTATAAATACATCCCTGTACCGTTACGGCGGCGACAACGCCGTGGCCGCCGCCGGCATATTCTCCACATTCACATCCCTGCTGTGTATGGCAGGAGTGGGTATATGCCAGGGAATGCAGCCCATCATAGGCTATAACTACGGCGCCGGACTTTTCGGACGTCTTCGCTCCACATATCTTCTTGCCACCGCATGTGCGTCGGTCATCACCTCGCTCGGCTGTATTGTGGGAATGACATTCCCCGAAGTGATTGCAAGGATATTCACCGTGGATCCGGAGCTCATACGCGTCACCTCCGACGGGCTGCGCCGGGCATTGCCCATGTTCTGGATTGTCGGATTTCAGATTATCTCCACAAGCCTCTTCCAGTCGATAGGAAAGGTAGGAAAATCCATATTCCTGAGCCTCTCTCGTCAGGTGATATTCCTCATTCCCCTGCTGCTTTTCATGCCCGGCAGATACGGACTTGATGGTGTGTGGATGTCGTTCCCGATAAGCGACTTTCTCGCCACAATAGCCACTGCAGCCTGCATAATATGGCAGTTCAGACAGCTCGAGGCTATGAAGGTAAAATCCGCCTAACAATCAGCGCCAGTAGGCTTCTTTTTAATGTTTTATAACACGATTTTTCCCTAAAGTAAGTTTACTTTAAGCAATTAAAAGTGCAAAAAAAAGAAATTATTTGCATGCTTATCTTTTTTTGTTTACTTTCGCAGTATAAGACAATACCTTAAAATTTCTAACAAAACAATCCATGAGTTATCTGAAATTTGATAAAAACCTCATGATAAATCTCGAGCAGTCACTCCGCAAGGAAATGCTCAGGACCAATCAGGCAGGTGCTTATCACTGTACATCCGTGGTTGACTGCAACACCCGCAAACAGCACGGACTTCTCGTGATTCCAATTCCGGAGATGGACAACTCCTCCCATGTGTTGCTCTCTTCAATGGACGTTTCGGTAATCCAGCACGGGGCTTCGTTCAATCTCGGTCTGCACCGCTATCAGGGCGGAGTTTACAGCCCCAACGGACACAAGTACATTCGTGAGTTCGACTGTGAAAGCGTGCCCCGCACCACCTACCGCGTCGGCGGTGTGATTCTCACCAAGGAGAAAATTTTCATTTCCCATGAAAACCGCCTTCTCATACGCTACACACTTGTAGACGCCCATTCGGCAACCACGCTCCGGTTCCGCCCCATGCTTGCGTTCCGCGAGGTCAACCAGCTGGTGATGGCCAACGAAAATCTCAATAAGGAATGCGCCGAGGTGCCCAACGGTGTGGCATGCTGCCTCTATCCCGGATATCCCACTCTCTACATGCAGTTCAACCATAAGCCCGAATGGCATTACGAGCCCAACTGGTACAATGGATTTGAATATATTAAGGACATGGAACGCGGCGTTCCCTACACCGAGGACCTCTGGGTTCCCGGTTATTTCGAAATTCCCATCAAGAAAGGCGAAAGCATCATTTTCTCGGCCGGAACAACCGAAGCCGCTCCGCGTTCGCTCAGCAAGATGTATGAGTCGGAAATAGCCTCGCGCACATGCCGCTCAAGCTTCTTCAACTGCCTTAAAAACGCCGCCAAACAGTTCTATCTGAAAGATAAGGACGGAATGTTCCTCCTCTCGGGCTATCCCTGGGGAAAGATTCTCGCCCGCAACACCTTCATGTCGCTCCCCGGCGATACAATCGCCATCAACCACCGCGAGGACTATGAAGCGATAATGGCTACCGCCCGCAAGGCTCTTGTAAACTTCATGGAGGCAGGGCGCCTCGACAACCGCATACAGGGCATAGACCTCCCCGACATCCCGCTGTGGTGCGTCTGGGCTCTCCAGCAATACGCCAAAGCATACGGCAACGCCGACTGCCATAAACTCTACATGAGCTTCGTAGCACAGATTCTCGATTATGTGCTCGACAACCGCCATCCCAACCTCCAGGTGCAGCCCGACGGCATGGTGCGCACCGTAGGCACCGAAACACCCGTGTCGTGGATGAACGGTACGCTCCACGGCCGCCCCATGCAACCCCGCACAGGCCTCCTCGTGGAATTCAACGCGCTGTGGTACAACGCACTGATGTTCGGCGCAGCCCTTGCAGAAGGTGATGAATCGCTTGCCGAAAGCCGTCAGCGCTGGCTCGATACCGCCGAGAAACTCAAACCCGCTTTTGTCAACACATTCCTCAACGACTACGGCTACCTGTTCGACTACGTGAACGACACCTATGCCGATCCGTCGGTACGCCCCAACATGGCTATAGCCATCGGCCTTGACTATTCGCCTCTGGACCGTCGTCAGCGTAAGTCAGTGCTCGATGTGGTGACCCGCGAGCTTCTCACCCCCAAAGGACTCCGCACACTCTCGCCCAAGAGCTTCGGTTACCGGCCCAATTATGTAGGCTCACCTGAAGAACGCGAGATGGCCATGCACAACGGCCCGTCGCGTCCCTGGCTCTTCAGCTTCTACGCCGATGCTTACCTGCGTGTGTTCGGACACAGCGGTGTAAGCTATCTCGACCGTATGCTCATAGGCTACGAAGACGAAATGACCGAAGGCTGCATAGGCTCCCTGTCGCAGTTCTACGACGGCAACCCGCCCTACGTGGGCCGCGGCGCCATAAGCCATTCCACCAACGTGGCAGGCATCCTAAAGACCATCACCACCCTTAAGAAATTTAACATCTGAAAATACCCATGAAAGCATTAATGTTCGGATGGGAGTTCCCCCCTCATATCTTAGGCGGCCTCGGTACCGCAAGCTACGGCCTCACAAAAGGAATGTGGGAATGCGGCGACATGGAGATCTCATTCGTGATTCCGAAGCCCTGGGGCGATGAAGAAAAAAGCTTCGCCAACATCATAGGCGCATCGCAGGTGCCAATCGCATGGCGCGATGTCAACCGCGAATACGTGGAGCAGCGCATTGGCAAATATATGGATCCGGACCTCTACTTCCGTCTTCGCGACCATATCTACGCCGATTTCAACTACATGCGCACAAACGACCTTGGATGTCTCGAATTCTCAGGCCGTTACCCCGACAATCTTCTTGAGGAGATAAACACTTATTCCATCTGCGCCGGCGTCATAGCCCGCACACTCGATTTCGACATAATCCACTCCCACGACTGGCTCACCTATCCTGCCGGCATCCATGCCAAGCAGGTGACAGGAAAGCCGCTGGTGATCCATGTACACGCCACCGACTTTGACCGCTCGCGCGGCAATGTCAATCCTACTGTGTTCGGAATAGAGAAGGACGGTATGACCCATGCCGACCACATCATCACCGTGAGCAACCTCACCCGTCAGACCGTTATTGAGAAATACGGTATCGACCCGGCCAAGGTTACCACCGTGCACAACGCCGTTACTCCCCTCTCCGAGGAGCTTCTCAACGTGCAGGCCAACAAGCCCAAGGAAAAGGTAGTTACCTTCCTGGGACGTATCACCATGCAGAAAGGTCCCGAATACTTCGTGGAAGCCGCCGCAAAGGTGCTCAAAAACAACCACAACGTGCGCTTTGTGATGGCCGGCAGCGGCGACATGATGGACAAGATGATTCTTCTTGCCGCCGAACGCGGCATAGCCGACCGTTTCCACTTCCCCGGTTTCCAGAAAGGAAAGCAGGTTTACGAAATGCTCAAGGCTTCCGATGTCTACATCATGCCTTCGGTTTCCGAACCTTTCGGCATTTCACCCCTCGAGGCAATGCAGATGGGTGTTCCCTCCATCATATCCAAGCAGAGCGGTTGCGCCGAAATTCTTGACAACGTGATAAAGACCGATTACTGGGACATCGACGCGATGGCCGATGCCATTCACTCCATCGTAACCTATCCGGCAATGTACAATCAGCTGCGTGAGGACGGACTCGAAGAAGTGAACCGCATCACCTGGGACAAGGCCGGCGCAAAAGTAATCAACATCTACAAAAAAGTTCTCGGCTGGCAGTAATCTGCCTCCATCAATAAATTATCTTAAATTATAAACTTCCATTTGAAAAATAAATCATGAAAGCTGTTTGTTTTTATTTTCAGATTCACCAGCCGTTCCGTCTAAAACGCTATCGCTTCTTCGACATCGGCAATGACCACTACTACTATGATGATTTCGCCAACGACGACATCATCACCCGCATAGCCCACCGCAGTTATATTCCCGCCGCAGAAAGCTTGCTGCGCATGATAGAGCAGTATCCCCACTTCCGTTGCGCACTCTCAATCACCGGCACAGCCCTGGAACAGTTCGAGCTCTACGTGCCCGAGTTCATCGACCTGCTGAAAAAACTCGCTGCCACCGGCCGCGTTGAATTCCTGGCCGAGACCTATGCACACTCGCTCAGCTCGCTTTCTGATCCCGAGGAATTCGTGGCCCAGGTGAAGATGCACGACGACAAAATCAACGATCTCTTCGGAGTTCGCCCCAAAGTGTTCCGCAACACCGAGCTCATATATTGCGACGAGATGGCCCCAATGATTCTCGACATGGGCTACAAAGGCGTGATTACCGAAGGTGCCAAGCACATCCTCGGATGGAAATCGCCCGACTACGTTTACAGCGCCGCAAGCGCTCCCAAACTCAAGATTCTGCTGAAGAACTCCAAGCTGTCCGACGACATTTCCTTCCGCTTCTCCAATACCGACTGGGACGCATATCCCCTCACAGCCGACAAATACATGGACTGGATCGCCTCTACACCTCAGGATGAGCAGATCATCAACCTGTTCATGAATCTGGAGACCTTCGGAGAAATGCAGCCGCGTGAAACCGGTATCTTCCAGTTCCTCGAGGCTCTGCCCCACTTCGCTGCAGAGCGCGGCATCGACTTCTGGACTCCCACCGAGGCTGTCACCAAGCTCAAAGCCGTAGGCGAGCTTTCGATTCTCCATCCCATCTCGTGGGCCGACGAGGCACGCGACACATCCGCATGGCTTGGCAACAAGCTCCAGCAGGAAGCCTTCGACAAGCTATACTCCGTTTCAGAGCGCGTGCGCCTGTGCGACGACCGCCGTCTAAAACAGGACTGGAATTACCTCCAGGCCTCTGACCACTTCTACTATATGTCCACAAAACATATGGCCGACGGTGCCGTTCACTCGCATTTCAGCCCCTATGAGACCCCGTTCCAGGCTTTCACCAACTATATGAACGTGCTGGCCGATTTCATTGTGCGCGTTGAGGAGCAATATCCCCTATCTATCGAGAACGAGGAGCTCAACTCTCTGCTTACCACAATCCGCAACCAGGCTACGGAAATCGAGACTCTCAACAAGGAAGTGGCTTCGATGCGTCAGAATATCGAGCATTACAACGAAGAGCATGCTCTACGTGAAAATGCAGTGAAATCAGTTGACGAAAAGTCCGAAGCTGCAAAAGCTCCCGCAAAGAAAGCAGCCCCCAAAAAGGCAGCCGCCAAAAAAACGGCCGCAAAGAAAGCTGCAAAACCAGCAGAAAAGAAAGCTGAGAAAGCTTAAGACAGGGCATCAGCCTTGATGGCTTCAAAGATATGACCTGACCCATTCAACCTAAGCATTTTACCGGCACCGCCTCCCTGCAGAAGAGAGGCGGTGCTTCTTTACGCAAAGTGACGATTATGGGTCAGCGGATTTTTCCGGTGGGC
>LUJP01000092.1 GCA_001689535.1 Bacteroidales bacterium M5 | reverse complement strand
CATCCGTTTTCAGTGCCGACGGCAAGAATCTGCCGTGCACTGTTATCGAAGTAGGTCCTTGTGTGGTTACTCAGATCAAGACAACTGAAGTTGACGGCTATGAAGCCGTTCAGGTAGGCTTCGAGGAGAAGAAAGAGAAGCATACCACCAAGCCCATGTCGGGCCACTTCAAGAAAGCCGGAGTAGCCCCTCAGCGCCACTTGGCCGAGTTCAAGGGTTTTGAAGGCGAATATAAGCTGGGCGACACGATCACTGTGGACTCCATCTTCAATGAAAGCGACTTCGTAGACATTCAGGGAACCAGCAAAGGTAAAGGTTTCCAGGGTGTGGTAAAACGCCACGGATTCGGCGGTGTGGGCCAGTCGACCCACGGCCAGCACAACCGTCTGCGCGCTCCCGGTTCAATCGGTGCCTGCTCCTACCCCGCAAAGGTGTTCAAGGGCATGCGCATGGCCGGCCAGATGGGCAACGAAAAGGTGACCGTACAGAACCTTCAGGTGCTGAAGGTGATGCCCGAGCACAATCTGTTGTTGATAAAGGGTTCAGTGCCCGGAAGTAAAGGTTCAATCGTAATAATTGAGAAATAATGGAACTCGCAGTATATAATATCAAAGGCGAAAACACCGGCCGCATGGCTCAGCTCAACGACCAGGTGTTTGCAATCGACGCAAACGAGCACGCCGTATATCTCGATGTAAAACAGTTTCTGGCCAACCAGCGTCAGGGAACCCACAAATCAAAGGAACGCAGCGAAGTATCCGGCTCAACCCGCAAACTCCATAAGCAGAAGGGCGGCGGCGGAAGCCGTATTGGCGACATCAACTCGCCCGTTCTCGTAGGCGGTGGCCGTGTGTTCGGTCCCCGTCCCCGCGACTATCGTTTCAAGCTCAACAAGAAAATCAAACAGCTTGCCCGTAAGAGCGCCTGGACTTACAAAGTGCAGGACGACCAGGTGAAGATTGTAGAGGATTTCAGCTTCGAGGCTCCCAAGACAAAGGAATTCGTAAAAATTGCAAAAAATCTTGAGGCGGAAGGTAAAAAGCTGCTTCTGGTTTTAGCAAGTCAGGAAAAAAACGTATATTTGTCGGCTCGTAATATTCCCAACGTTCAGGTGATTACCGCCTCGGACGTCAATACGTATGCAATCATGCACAGCAACGCCATCCTCCTCACCGAGAGTGGCCTTGACGTTATTAATAAACTTTAACCTCAGGAGACAAGCAAAATGGACTTTACAATCAAGCCAATCGTAACAGAAAAAGCCACCCGTCTTACCGACAAGCTCAACCGCTACACTTTCCGCGTGTCGCCCGAGGCCAACAAACACCAGATCAAAGATATGGTGGAGAAGCTCTACGGAGTGAAGGTTGTCAACGTCAACACGGCTGTGGTGCGCGGCAAGAACAAGTCGCGCTGGACAAAGAGCGGTCTGCTCCGCGGCAAGACCGCTGCCTACAAGAAGGCATTCATCACCGTGGGTGAAGGCCAGACAATAGACTTCTACAGCAATATTTAATATAAACAATGGCAGTAAGAAAATTCAAGCCCACAACACCGGGGCAGAGACACAAGGTTATAGGCGTATTCAAAGGTACAATCACTGCTACTACGCCTGAAAAATCTCTTACAGTCGGCAAGCGCTCCACCGGCGGCCGCAACGCCGAGGGCCATCTCACCAACCGTTACCTGGGTGGTGGCCACAAGCGCAAATACCGTATGATTGACTTTAAGAGAAACAAAGACGGTGTTCCCGCCGTAGTAAAGAGCATCGAGTACGATCCCAACCGTTCGGCCCGCATCGCCCTCCTTTACTACGCTGACGGCGCAAAAACTTACATCATCGCACCCAACGGCTTACAAGTAGGCACGACTGTGGTAAGCGGCCCCGAGGCAGCTCCCGAGGTAGGCAACTGCCTGCCCCTGAACAAGATTCCCGTAGGTACGCTCATCCACAACATCGAGCTTCGTCCCGGACAGGGCGCTTTCATGGCCCGCTCGGCAGGCACTTTCGCCCAGCTGACCTCACGTGAAGGCGACTACGCGATTATCAAATTACCTTCTGGCGAAACCCGCAAGGTGCTTGCCACCTGCAAGGCCACCGTTGGCGTTGTAGGCAACAGCGAGCACTCGCTCGAGAGCAGCGGTAAGGCCGGCCGCAGCCGCTGGCTGGGTCGTCGTCCCCGCAACCGCGGCGTTGTCATGAACCCTGTGGATCACCCCATGGGTGGTGGCGAAGGCCGTGCTTCAGGTGGACATCCGCGTTCACGCAAGGGCCTCTACGCGAAGGGTCTCAAGACTCGTGCACCGAAGAAACAGTCTTCGAAGTACATTATTGAAAGAAGGAAAAAGTAATCAGTAAAAAGTAGTAAAACTTATGAGTCGTTCATTGAAAAAAGGCCCGTTCATCAGCGTGAAGCTCGAGAAGAAGGTAGACGCAATGGAAGCCAGCGGCAAGAAAGCGGTCATCAAGACCTGGAGCCGTGCCTCCATGATTGCGCCTGAATTCGTAGGCCACACATTCGCTGTGCACAACGGGAACAAGTTCATTCCCGTCTACGTGACCGAAAACATGGTAGGCCACAAGCTGGGTGAGTTCGCTCCCACCCGCACCTTCCGCGGCCACGCCGGCAACAAGAAATGAGCCGGGGCCCAAAAGTAAAACAAGATAAGAAAAAACAACAATGGGTGTAAGAAAAAGAAACTCCGCCGAAAAGAGAAAGGAAGCGCAGAAGAATATTGCCTTTGCCAAGCTTACCAATATTCCTTCGTCGCCCCGCAAGATGCGCCTCGTGGCCGACATGGTACGCGGCGTAGAGGTGTTCCGTGCGCTCGGACTCTTAAAATTCTCCAATAAAGACGCCGCAGCCCAGCTTGAGAAGCTGCTTCGCTCGGCAGTGGCCAACTGGGAGGCTAAAAACGACCAGAAGGCTGAAAACGGCATGCTGCGCATCTCCACCATCACCGTGGGCTGCGCTCCTATGCTCAAGCGTCTGCGTCCCGCTCCCCAGGGCCGTGGCTACCGTATCCGCAAACGTGCCAACCACGTGACTCTGATCGTGGACACAATTGATAACAATAAGTAAAAAGCAGGACAAACAATGGGACAGAAAGTAAATCCAATCAGCAATCGTCTTGGTGTGATCCGCGGCTGGGACTCCAACTGGTACGGCGGTAAGAACTACGGCGACTCCATCCTCGAGGATGCCAAGCTGCGCAAGTATCTCAACGTGCGTCTCGCCAAGTCAAGCGTGTCGCGCATAGTCATTGAACGTAACTTCAAGCTGGTGACCATCACCGTATGCACATCGCGTCCGGGTCTGATCATCGGCAAGGGCGGTTCGGAAGTAGATAAGCTCAAGGAAGAGCTCAAAAACATCACCGACAAGGATGTGCAGATCAACATCTATGAGGTGAAGCGTCCGGAGCTCGACGCTGAAATCGTGGCCAGCACCATCGCCCGCCAGATTGAAGGCAAAATCGCTTACCGCCGCGCCGTGAAGATGGCCGTAATGTCGACGATGCGCGCAGGCGCCGAAGGCATCAAGATTCAGGTGAGCGGACGTCTCAACGGAGCCGAAATGGCCCGCTCGGAAATGTTTAAGGAAGGCCGCACCCCGCTGCACACCCTCCGTGCCGACATAGACTACGCTCTTGTAGAGGCACACACCAAGGTAGGTGTGGTAGGCGTGAAGGTGTGGATTTGCCGCGGCGAAGTCTACGGCAAGCGTGACCTCGCCCCCAATTTCACCAACACAGGCCGCGAAGGCCGTCAGGGCTCAGGCTCGGGCGAAAACCGTCGCGAAGGCCGTCGTGGAATGGGTCGCAAACCTAAAACCAATCGTTAAACCACCTCAACTCCACAGAAATGTTACAACCAAAGAAAACTAAATTCCGCCGTCAGCAGAAGGGCCGCATGAAAGGCAATGCCCAGCGCGGCAATCAGTTGGCCTTCGGTTCGTTCGGTATAAAGACACTTGAGTCGAAATGGATCACCGGCCGCCAGATAGAGGCAGCCCGTATCGCCGTGACCCGCTACATGCAGCGTCAGGGTCAGATATGGATCCGCATTTTCCCGGACAAGCCCATCACCAAGAAGCCTGCCGAAGTGCGAATGGGTAAAGGTAAAGGTTCGCCCGAAGGATTTGTGGCTCCCGTTACCCCCGGCCGCATGATTATCGAGGTGGAAGGCGTAAGCTACGACATAGCCAAGGAGGCACTGCGTCTGGCCGCCCAGAAACTTCCGGTAACCACCAAGTTTGTAGTAAGACGCGATTATGATCCTACCCAAAACGTGTAATTGAGCTATGAAGAAAGAAGAAATCAAAGAATTAAGCACGCAGGACCTTAAGGACCGTCTGGAAAAGATGGAGCAGGAGTATCGCCAGCTTAAAATCAACCACTCCATTTCAACGCTGGACAATACAGCGAAAATCACGGCCGACCGCCGCGCCATCGCGCGTGTGAAGACCGAGCTGCGTCAGCGTGAGCTTAACAATAAATAATCCCAAGAGACATGGAAACAAGAAATTTAAGAAAAGAAAGAATTGGGGTTGTGTCGAGCAACAAGGGTGACAAGACCATCACCGTAATGGTGAAATGGAAAGAGAAACACCCCATCTACGGCAAATTTGTCAACAAGACAAAGAAATACCATGCCCACGATGAAAAGAACGAGTGCAGCATCGGCGACACCGTGCGTCTGATGGAGACTCGTCCGCTGAGCAAAACCAAAAGATGGAGATTAGTAGAAATCATCGAAAAAGTTAAGTAAATTATGATACAGACTGAAAGCCGACTGACCGTTGCCGACAACAGCGGAGCCAAAGAAGCCCTGTGCATCCATGTGCTGGGCGGCACAGGTCGCCGTTACGCCTCTGTTGGCGACATCATCGTGGTGTCGGTAAAGAGCGTGATTCCCTCGAGCGACGTAAAGAAGGGCACCGTGAGCAAGGCCGTGGTTGTCCGCACCAAGAAGGAAATCCGTCGCCCCGACGGCAGCTATATCCGCTTCGACGACAATGCCTGCGTCCTGCTCAACAATGCCGGTGAACTGCGTGGAACCCGTATCTTCGGCCCCGTGGCCCGCGAACTCCGCGCCACCAACATGAAAATTGTGTCGCTGGCTCCCGAAGTACTTTAATCATCTGACAAATAAAAAACAGTAATGAGTAAGTTACATATAAAGAAAGGCGATACAGTGTATGTGCTCTCCGGCGAGGACCGCGGCAAGACCGGCCGTGTGCTCAAGGTGGAGGTTTCGAAGGACCGTGCCATCGTTGAGGGTATCAACATTGTGACCAAGGCTACAAAGCCCAGCGCCAAGCATCCGCAGGGCGGCCTCGTCAAGATGGAGGCTCCCGTGCACATTTCCAACCTCAGTTTGCTCGACCCCAAGACCGGCAAACCCACCCGTGTGGGCCGCCGCCTCAACGCCGAGGGCAAATTAGTACGCTACGCTAAAAAATCAGGAGAGGAGATTAAGTAATGAGCAGCACAACCGTTAAACAGGACTATAAGGAGCGCATCGTCCCCGCTCTTGAGAAGGAGTTCAACTATACCACAGTGATGCAGGTTCCCCGCCTTGAGAAGATCGTTATCAACCAGGGTCTGGGCGAAGCCACTCAGGACAAGAAGATAATCGAGACCGCCATCAACGAGCTCACAGCCATCACCGGCCAGAAAGCCGTGGCTACTCTCTCGAAAAAGGATATCTCGAACTTCAAGCTCCGCAAGAAAATGCCCGTTGGCGTGAGAGTAACTCTTCGCCGCGAGAAAATGTATGAGTTTCTGGAGCGTCTGGTACGCGTGGCTCTGCCCCGTATCCGTGACTTCAAGGGTATCGAAGGCAAGCTCGACGGCCGCGGCAACTACACCCTCGGCATCACAGAGCAGATCATCTTCCCTGAAATCAACATCGACAATATCTCCAAGCTTCTCGGTATGAACATCACATTCGTTACCAGCGCGAATACCGACGAAGAGGGCTACGCTCTGCTCAAGGAGTTTGGACTCCCTTTCAAAAACGCTAAAAAATAACAAGACCTTCCTATGGCAAAAGAATCAATGAAAGCCCGCGAGGTCAAGAGAGCCAAACTCGTGGCAAAGTATGCCGCCAAGAAAGCCGCTCTCAAGGCTGCCGGCGATTATGAAGGCCTCCAGGCACTGCCCAAGAACGCTTCGAGCGTGCGTCTTCACAACCGTTGCTCCATCACGGGCCGTCCCAAAGGCTATATGCGTCAGTTCGGTCTGTCGCGTATACAGTTCCGTGAAATGGCTTCGGCCGGTCTCATCCCCGGCGTGAAGAAAGCAAGCTGGTAAGCACCGGCCGCCACAACCTGCAAGGCGCGCAGCCCCCGAGCGGGGCTGAGCCGCCACCGCAGAGTTTCCGTCAAGCCTCCCCAACGGACGGCCATCACGGCCCGTCCATCCTTCCATTCCCCGTCCGGGGCGCCCTATCGGCACCGCGGGCTTATTCTGAAAAATCCGAAAGATAGATTATTAAATATTGTTCGGAATTCCGAATCAATTTAACAACATCAAACAATGACAGATCCCATAGCAGATTATCTGACAAGATTGAGGAATGCCATCAAAGCCAACCACCGCGTGGTTGAGATTCCGGCCTCAAACTTGAAAAAAGAAATCACCAAGATTCTTTTTGAACAAGGCTACATCCTTAACTATAAGTTTGTAGAGGGTGAGACCCCCGCGGGCGTGATCAAGATCGCCCTGAAGTATGACCCGGTTGACCGTGTAAACGCCATCAAGGACCTCAAGAGAGTGTCGCGTCCGGGTCTCCGCCAGTATACCGGCTATAAAGACATGCCTCGAGTGCTCAACGGACTTGGCATCGCCATCCTCTCGACCTCGAAGGGAGTAATGACCAACAAGGCAGCCGCCCAGCAGAAAATCGGCGGCGAGGTGCTGTGTTATGTATATTAATAAAGGAGGATACGAATTATGTCAAGAATAGGTAAAGCCCCCATTGAAATCCCTGCCGGTGTAACAGTAACCGTCAGCGGTGACACAGTGACAGTCAAAGGTCCCAAAGGCACCCTCAGCCAGAAAGTGAATCCCGATCTTACCGTAACGGTGGAAGACGGCCACGTGAAGCTCACCCGTCCCAGCGACGACCGCGAGCACCGCGCTCAGCACGGCCTCTACCGCGCACTGATCCACAACATGGTTGTGGGCGTATCCACCGGCTACCGCAAGGAAATGGAATTAGTAGGCGTAGGTTACCGCGCCACGGCCACAGGCCAGGTGCTCGAGCTCTCGCTCGGTTTCTCCCACGCCATATATATCAAGCTTCCGCCGGAGGTCAAGGTTGAAGCAAAGAGCGAACGCAACAAAAACCCGCTTATCATCCTCGAGAGCGACGACAAGCAGCTCCTGGGCCAGGTGTGCGCCAAGATCCGCTCGCTCCGCAAGCCCGAACCCTACAAGGGCAAAGGTATCAAGTTTGTGGGCGAGGTTATCCGCCGCAAGTCGGGTAAGACAGCAAGTGCCAAATAACTTTAACCGTATACAATCATGATCTCCAAGATAGAAAGAAGAAATAAAATCAAGACACGCATCCGCGGCAAAATCTCCGGCACAGCCGAGCGTCCGCGCATGACCGTGTTCCGCTCCAACAAGCAGATTTACGTTCAGCTCGTAGACGACCTGGCCGGCAAGACCCTCGTATCCGCCTCTTCCAAAGGCATAGCCGAAGGCACCAAGACCGAGGTCGCTGCCAAAGTAGGCGAGGCCGTGGCCCAGAAAGCACTGGCCGCAGGCATCAACGAAGTGGTTTTTGACCGCAACGGTTACCTCTTTCACGGACGTGTAAAATCTCTGGCCGACGCAGCACGCAACGGCGGACTTAAATTTTAAACATCATGGCAAGCAAAAACAATAGAGTAAAATCGACCAACGACCTCGAGCTGAAGGACCGTCTGGTAGCCATCAACCGCGTCACCAAAGTAACCAAGGGCGGACGCACATTCACCTTCGCCGCCATCGTAGTGGTAGGCAACGAAAACGGTATCGTAGGCTGGGGCCTCGGCAAAGCCAACGAAGTCACCGCCGCTATTGCCAAGGGCGTTGAAGCAGCTAAAAAGAACCTTATCCGCGTGCCCGTCCACAAAGGCACCGTGCCCCACGAGCAGGTGGCTAAATTCGGCGGATCACGCATTATCCTCAAGCCTGCAAGCACCGGTACCGGCGTGAAGGCCGGTGGCGCTATGCGTGCCGTGCTCGAGAGCGTGGGAATCACCGACGTTCTTGCCAAGAGCAAGGGTTCGTCCAACCCCCACAACCTGGTAAAGGCTACCATCGCCGCCCTCGGCGAGATGCGCTCGCCCGCCCAGGTGGCACAGAACCGCGGCATCTCTGTAGAACAAGTGTTTAACGGCTAATATCAATCACCACAGAAATGGCACAGATAAAAATCAAACAGATCAAGAGCCGCATCAACGCTCCCGCAGTGCAGAAACGCACTCTCGACGCGCTCGGCCTCAAAAAAATGAACCACACCGTGGTGAAGGAAGATACCCCCTCAATAATGGGTATGGTTCAGCGAGTTCATCATCTTGTTGAAGTGACCAAAGCTTAAATCCCAAGACTACAATGGAACTGAATAATATCAAACCCGCAGTGGGTTCCGTACAGAAGAAGACACGTATTGGCCGCGGCCCGGGCTCGGGCAAGGGCGGCACTTCAACCCGCGGACACAAGGGAGCCAAGTCGCGCTCCGGCTACAAGCACAAAGTAGGTTTTGAAGGCGGTCAGATGCCCCTCCAGCGCCGTCTGCCCAAATTCGGATTCAAAAACATCAACCGCGTGGAGTACAAGGCCATCAATCTTGAGACCCTCGAGGCACTTGCTGCCGCCAAGGATCTCCAGAAAATCGGTCTTGAGGAACTGCGCGCAGCCGGTTTCATCAACCGCAAGCAGCTCGTTAAGATACTTGGCAACGGCAGCGTGACCCGCGCTCTCGCCGTAGAAGCCAACGCCTTCTCGAAGTCTGCCGAAAAAGCGATTACTGAAGCTGGCGGCTCAGTTACCAAACTCTAATACACTCCTTTCTGATGAGATTTTTTGAAACATTACGCAATATCTGGACCATCGAGGACCTCCGCAAGCGCATCCTGGTGACCCTCTTGCTGGTACTCGTGTACCGCCTGGGTTGCTACATTGTGCTTCCCGGAATAAGCCCCGCCGACCTGATTGCACTGTCGAACTTCACCAATAAGAGCGGCCTCATGCAGCTCCTCGACATGTTCTCCGGCGGCGCCTTTTCCCAGGCCTCGATTTTCGCCCTTGGTATCATGCCCTATATCACGGCATCGATCGTGATACAGCTTCTGGGCATGGTGCTCCCTGTGTTTAAGAAACTGCAGGAGGAAGGCGAAAGCGGACACCAGAAACTCACCCAGTACACCCGCTACCTCACCGTGTTCATCCTGTGTCTGCAGGGTCCGGCATATCTGGTCAATCTCCAGATGCAGGTAAAGGCAGCCGGTTCTGAGGCCACCATGGGCGTCTGGACCATCCTCTACCTTACGGTGATACTGGCCGCCGGCTCCATGTTCATCATGTGGCTGGGCGAGCGCATCACCGACCGTGGAGTGGGCAACGGTATCTCGTTCATCATCCTCGTGGGCATCATCGCACGCCTCCCGGGGGCAATGTTCTACGAATTCACGAGCCGTCTGCCCGGAGCCACCGGCTCACAGGGCGGTCTGGTGATGTTCGTGGTCGAGATCATCCTGCTCTTCGCTGTTACCGTAGGCGCCGTCCTTCTGGTGCAGGGCACACGCAAGGTGCCCGTGCAGTATGCCAAGCACGTGGTAGGACGCCGTCAGTACGGAGGCCAGCGTTCCAACATTCCTCTGAAAGTAAATGCCGCCGGTGTGATGCCTATCATCTTTGCCCAGGCAATCATGTTTATCCCCATCACAATCGCCGGATATGGCGCCAACGAAAGCTCATCGGCCTTCTACCGCGCTTTCTCCGACATCAACGGATTCTGGTATAACTTCGTTTACTTTATCCTTATTGTAGCATTCACTTATTTCTACACTGCTGTTACGGTGAACCCCACCCGCATAGCCACCCAGCTCAAGAAAGACAATGCGTTCATCCCCGGCATCAAGCCCGGCAAGAACACCATTGAGTATCTCGACTCGGTTATGTCACGCATCACGCTGCCCGGTTCGCTGTTCCTCGGCATCGTGGCCATTCTTCCGGCCTTCGCACGCTTCTTCGGCGTAAGCCAGAATTTCGCCCAGTTCTTCGGCGGCACATCGCTGCTGATTCTCGTGGGTGTGGTTCTCGACACGCTTACCCAGATTGAGTCGCACCTCGACATGCACCATTACGATGGTCTGATGAAGGGCGGCAAGATCAAGGGTCGCACCACCGGAAGCATGTATTGATTAAAAATGAAGTGAGTGAAATACCACAAATAAAAACTATCTCTGCTCATACATTTTCTAAATGATCTATCTAAAGACACCTGAAGAAATCGAGAAAATGAGACTGGCTGCCACATTGGCGAGCCGCACACTTGGCGAGCTCGCCAAGTGGGTGGCTCCCGGTGTGACCACCAACAAGCTCGAGATGGTGGCCCGCGAATATATCACCGACAACGGCGGACGTCCCACATGCCTCGGCTACCAGGGATTCCCCGCGGCTTTGTGCTACGAAGTCAACGAGACGGTGGTTCACGGTTTCCCTTCCAACTATGCATTGCGTGAAGGCGACATCATAGGCACGGACATCGTTGTGGAACTCGACGGCTGGAATGCCGACATGTGCTATACATTTCCAGTGGGAGAAATCTCCGATGAGGTATATAAGCTCTGCCGGATTACCAAGGAGTCGCTCTACAAGGGAATCGAGGCCTGCCGCGAAGGCAACCGCATAGGCGATATCGCCAACGCCATCCAGACATATTGCGAGCACGAGCGCTACGGCGTGGTTCGCGAGATGTGTGGCCACGGCATAGGAAAGGACATGCATGAGGCGCCCGAAGTGCCCAACTACGGCCGCCGCGGCACCGGACCTGTGATCCGCAACGGCATGACCATAGCCATAGAGCCTATGATCAATATGGGAAGCCGCAACATCGTCATAGGCTCAGACGGCTGGGAGTGCCGCACGCGCGACCGCAAGCCCTCGGCCCATTACGAACACACCGTGGCGGTGGTTGACGGCAAAGCCGATATTCTCACCACTTACGAATACATCTATCAGGAACTTAAAGAAAGATTTATTTAACAAAACAATATATGGCAAAACAAGCAGCGATTGAAATCGATGGCGTGATTGTAGAGTCGCTCTCCAACGCTATGTTCCGTGTAGAACTTGAAAACGGTCATGAAATCACCGCCCACATCTCGGGCAAGATGAGAATGCACTACATCAAGATTCTTCCCGGCGACAAAGTGAGAGTTGAGATGTCGCCCTACGACCTCTCCAAAGGCCGGATCGCTTTCAGATACAAATAAGAAAATCAAAAAACGAAATACAATGAAAGTAAGAGCTTCAGTTAAAAAGCGCACCCCCGACAGCAAAATCGTGCGTCGCAAAGGCCGCCTCTATGTGATCAATAAGAAAAATCCTAAGTATAAACAGCGTCAAGGATAAATTTTTTTATTAATTTTGCGAAAAATTTAATTCGATATATGGCAGTACGCATAGTGGGAGTCGATCTCCCTCAGAACAAAAGAGGTGAAATATCCTTGACTTACATCTTCGGCATCGGCCGAAGCGCTGCAAAGACCATCCTCGAGAAGGCCGGCGTAAACCCCGATATCAAGGTTCAGGACTGGACCGACGAGCAGGCAGCCAAAGTGCGCGAGGTAATACAGAACGACTATAAGGTTGAAGGTGACCTCCGCAGCGAGATTCAGCTCAACATCAAGCGCCTCATGGACATAGGCTGCTACCGTGGCATCCGTCACCGTAACGGTCTTCCCGTCCGCGGCCAGAGCACCAAGAACAATGCCCGCACCCGCAAGGGACGCAAGAAAACAGTCGCTAACAAGAAGAAAGCTACAAAATAATAATTTAGTATGGCAAAAAAGACAGTCGCAGCAAAGAAGAGAAACGTCAAAGTTGATGCCGCCGGCCAGCTTCACGTTCACTCCTCTTTCAACAACATCATCGTGTGCCTGGCCAACTCCGAAGGACAAGTCATCTCCTGGTCGAGCGCAGGCAAAATGGGCTTCCGTGGCTCCAAGAAAAACACTCCTTACGCTGCCCAGATGGCCGCTCAGGATTGTGCCAAGGTTGCCTATGATCTGGGCCTCCGCAAGGTGAAAGCCTATGTGAAGGGTCCCGGCAACGGTCGCGAATCAGCTATCCGCACCGTACATGGCGCCGGTATCGAAGTAACCGAAATTATCGACGTTACTCCGCTGCCCCACAACGGTTGCCGTCCTCCCAAACGTCGTCGCGTCTGATTCACTGTCAGACACCATGCTCCCCGGCCCGCGATGGCCGGCGGTTGCCATACACCACATGTTTCCCGTCATATCCCGCAAAGGATTGCGCCGGGAAATTTGCGGCGTTTAACCGGACAAATCATACAGCAGGCCCCCGATGCTCAAGGCTAGGAACGGTCGGCAAGGTGAAATAGACCATACTTTTTTCTTCACCTCTCTATGGTCGCGGCTGCACCGAACCGCTCTTTCCCGCCCCAGGTTCCCGGGCTCAAACAAAAATAAAATCAGCAACAAACAAAATGGCAAGATATACAGGCCCAAAAACCAAAATCGCCCGCAAATTCGGCGAACCCATTTTCGGCGAAGACAAAGTACTCGCCAAGAAAAACTATCCTCCAGGCCAGCATGGCCAGAATAAGCGCCGCAAGACCTCGGAGTACGGCGTTCAGCTGCGTGAGAAGCAGAAAGCCAAATATACCTATGGTGTGCTCGAGCGTCAGTTCCGCAACCTCTTCGACAAGGCTGCCAGCACCAAGGGTATTACCGGTGAGGTACTTCTGCAGCTCCTCGAAGGCCGTCTGGACAACGTGGTTTACCGTCTGGGCATTGCTCCCACACGTGCTGCCGCACGCCAGCTGGTGCTCCACCGCCACATCACCGTCAACGGACAGGTAGTAAACGTGGCTTCTTACGCCGTACAGCCCGGCGACGTGGTTGGCGTGCGCGAGAAGAGCAAATCTCTTGAAGTAATCGCCGACGCTCTCGCCGGCTTCAACCACTCGAAATATCCCTGGCTCGAATGGGACGAATCGCTCAAGGCAGGCAAACTTCTGCATGTGCCCGCACGCGAGGATATCCCCGAAGCTATCAAAGAGCAGTTAATCGTCGAGTTGTATTCTAAGTAATCCCCTAAATTGATCCCCATGGCTATATTAGCATTTCAAAAACCTGACAAGGTATTGATGTTGGAAGCCGACAACCGTTTCGGCAAGTTTGAGTTCAAGCCATTGGAGCCGGGCTATGGCATAACCATTGGCAACGCCCTGCGCAGAATCCTGCTGTCAAGCCTCGAAGGTTATGCCATTGCGTCTATCAAAATAGATGGGGTTAAACATGAGTTCGACACCATTCCCGGTGTGAAGGAGGATGTGACAAACATTATCCTCAACCTGAAGAAGGTCGATCTCAAGCAGACAGTAGAAAATACCGACTCGGAAAAAGCCACCATCACGGTGAGCGGACGCGAGGAATTCAAGGCCGGCGACCTCAACGGGGTCCTCTCCGGTTTTGAGGTTCTCAATCCCGAACTCGTGATATGCCACCTCGATCCTTCTGCATCGTTCACACTCGAATTCGTTGTGAACAAGGGTCGCGGCTGGGTGCCCGCTGAGGAAAACGTGACTCCCGCCGACGACATCCACACCATAGCCATCGACTCTATCTACACGCCCATCAAAAACGTGAAATATACCGTCGAGAACTTCCGTGTGGACCAGAAGACCGACTACGACAAGCTGACTCTCGAAATTACCACCAACGGATCGATTCTTCCCAAGGATGCCCTGAAAGAGGCCGCCAAAATCCTCATCTACCACTTCATGCTCTTCTCCGACGAGAAGATCACCCTCGAGACCACCGAGAAAGAGGAAAATGAGGAATTTGATGAAGAAGTGCTCCACATGCGCCAGCTCCTAAAGTCGAAACTCGTCGATATGGATCTGTCGGTGCGCGCACTCAACTGCCTCAAGAGTGCCGAAGTGGAGACACTCGGCGAACTCGTGGTGTTCAACCGCAACGATCTGCTCAAGTTCCGCAACTTCGGCAAGAAGTCGCTTACCGAACTCGACGAGCTCCTGGCCAACCTGAACCTTTCGTTCGGCATGGATATTTCAAAGTATAAATTAGATAAAGAGTAAAAATAACGATGAGACACAATAAAAAATTCAACCACCTCGGTCGTAAAAAAGCCCATCGCGATGCCCTTCTTGCCAACATGACCATCTCGCTGATTCTCCGCAAGAGAATCTTCACCACTCTGGCAAAGGCTAAAGCCCTGCGTGTTTACGCCGAACCGCTGATCAACCGTGCCAAGGACGATTCAATGAATAACCGTCGCGTGGTGTTCAGCTACCTCCAGAACAAAGAAGCTGTCAACGAGCTCTTCCGCGAGGTTGCCAAGAAGATTGCTGACCGTAACGGCGGCTATACCCGCATTCTCAAGACCGGCTACCGTCTGGGCGACAACGCCAAGATGTGCTTCATTGAGCTTGTAGACTACAACGAGGCTATGCTCAAGGATGCCAAGGGCGCCAAGAAAGAAGGACGCACCCGTCGTTCACGCCGCAAGGCTGCACCCGCCGAGGCTTCCAAGGCTGAAGCTCCTGCAGCAGAAACACCTGCCGCCGAAGCTCCCGCAGCAGAATAATTTCAGTGTAGGTTTAGGCGCGGTTCTGTCCGCCGCCATTCCATCATATCAGTCAATCCGCACCGGTTATCTTGACCGGCGCGGATTGCTGTTTATAGCTGGCTGCTTTTCCCAGCCTGTTTTGTTTCCTGTGGCTGCTTTTCCCAGCCTGTTTTGTTTCCTGTGGCTGCTTTTCCCAGCCTTTAGCTCCGAACGTTTGTGCTCTCTGAACCCAGCGGCCGGAAGGTCTGACCCACAGTTAACATATATTGTGGAAAGGCGCAGAAAAAGGAGCTAAAAATTATAGTTTCTATGTTGTTTGTGAAATCAAACTTTCGTAACTTTGCGCAAATGCGATGCTTATGGCCTGCAGTCACATAATATTGTGAATCATATTGTGAATCAACAACTCATTATAACCAACTTTTTAAGTTAAGACAAACTATGAAAATTGAAAAAATCATCGGTCGCGAGGTTCTCGACTCACGCGGCAACCCCACAGTTGAAGTTGACGTAATCCTTGAATCGGGCGCACGTGGCCGTGCTTCCGTTCCCTCCGGCGCTTCTACCGGTGAAAACGAGGCTCTCGAGCTTCGCGACGGCGACAAGAGTCGCTATATGGGCAAAGGCGTAACCAAAGCTGTTGCCAACGTTAACGGTCCCATCGCCCAGGCCCTCGTAGGCATGAGCGCCCTCGACCAGATCCGTATCGACGAGACTATGCTCGCCCTTGACGGAACCGAAACCAAGAGCAACCTCGGCGCCAACGCCATCCTTGGCGTTTCGCTAGCTGTAGCCAAAGCTGCTGCCGACTACCTCGACCTTCCCCTTTACAAATACATCGGCGGATGCAACTCCTATGTTCTCCCCGTTCCCATGATGAATATCATCAACGGTGGCGCTCACTCCGACGCTCCCATCTGCTTCCAGGAGTTCATGATCCGTCCTATCGGCGCATGCTGCTTCAAGGAAGGCATCCGCATGGGCACCGAAGTATTCCACAACCTCAAGAAAGTGCTCCACGACCGTGGCCTCTCTACCGCTGTAGGTGACGAAGGCGGTTTCGCACCCAACCTGGATGGCACCGAAGATGCCCTCAACGTAATCATCAAGGCTATCGAGCTCGCAGGCTACGTTCCCGGAAAGGACGTTACCATCGGTCTCGACTGCGCTTCTTCAGAATTCTACAAGGACGGTCTTTACGACTACACCTGGAAGCAGGGGCCCGACGCTCCCAAGCGCACCTCCAAGGAGCAGGCTGAATTCCTCAAGGAACTCGTTGAGAAATATCCTATCGACTCCATCGAGGACGGTATGGACCAGAACGACTGGGAAGGCTGGAAGCTCCTCACCGAGATGATCGGCAACCGTTGCCAGCTCGTTGGTGATGACCTCTTCGTTACCAACGTTAAGTACCTCAAGAAAGGTATCGAGCTTGGCTGCGCCAACTCTATCCTCGTTAAGGTTAACCAGATCGGTTCACTCACCGAGACTCTCCGCGCCGTAGAACTCGCTCAGCGCAACGGCTACACCGCAGTTATCTCTCACCGCTCTGGCGAAACCGAGGACGCTACCATCGCCGACATCGCCGTAGCTACCAACGCCGGACAGATCAAGACCGGTTCTGCAAGCCGTTCCGACCGTATGGCCAAGTACAACCAGCTCCTCCGCATCCAGGAAGAACTCGGTCCCGACGCAGCCTACGGCTATGGCAAAAAGACCAAAATGCCCCAGGCCTGATAGAAAATCAGCCACGGTGCCGGATTCATTCCGGTTATTCGTAATCCAATAAAAAATCCTCCGCAGCGAAATATCGCATTGCGGAGGATTTTTTTATTGGGGTAATAAGGCTGCCGGATGCTTCGGGGGTTGCTTTCCCGGCGGTGATTATTATAGCTGTTTTATGGTGGAGAGGAGAGGGGAGGGCAGGGGTGATATCAGTCGAGCTGAATCACGCGTATGCCGGCGCAAGTGTGGTTTCTGCGCAGATAGTCGGCAAGTGTCAGAGGATCTATGACTACTTTTCCGGCCTTTGATGAGGCATGGAGCAGATGCGGCACTCCGTCCACCATCTTGATGAAGCCCACGTGGGTGGCGTCAAGTCCTTTCGTGTTGGTGATGAGCGCTACCATATAGCCGTCGGCCAGCTTGGCGTTTTTAACGGATGGGGATTTCAGATAGGGAAAACGGTGCGAGCGGTATCCCATCTCCATGGATTTTACTCCGGCCAGATTGGTCGAATCGGCGAGAGCAGGATATTTATCCGCATTCCGCGACATGAAATCTATGGTCTTCACCATATATGACGGCGTTCCCACGCGTTCGGTCACATCGGCCACGTAGCCCTTATGGCCGTTGGTCATAATCCAGTCGCTGATATAATGGAGGCGTGAGCTATAGCCGTTGGCATTGCCCTGGCGGTAGCGGAGTTGCTCAAGATTGTAGACGAAATCCTGCCATGAAGTGCGTTGCTGGTCCACAGTCATGGCAAGAGCCATTACGGTTTCCATGAAAGTGGTGCAGTCAAACTCGTCCATATTTACCGTGAGCATCTCGGGCTTGCCTTCGAGTGTGCCGGCTTTATAAGGTTTTCCCACGAGCATTTCAGCAAAAGTTGTCACGGCCTGTCTCGGGGTCCGGGGGTGCATCGCCGCCACCTTTTTCAGCATTTCCGTTATGGCGGTGGTGTCGGTGCGTTCGTTGTGAAAGCGTATCTGTGACGGATTGATGGCGCTGGCCGTGGCGATGCAGAGTGTGGTGGCTACGGCGGCAAGGAGTCTTTTTATAATATGTCGTGTCATCGTTTTTTTGGGTGTGTAAAGGGAATAAAAAATCCGAATAAACATTTTCACGAAATTAATAATAAAAAAAATAACACCCAACATAAAATTTTTTCTTGGGCTTATTTTATGGATTATCAGTAGGGTAAGTGTGAAAATTGAAAATTGGAATAACAATTTCGCTGAAAAAAAGTTTTAAAAGACTTGCACG